>NZ_JBEYJU010000055.1:0-57735 GCF_040703965.1 Streptomyces sp. NPDC006655
GTCATGTGGCGGAGCCACCTGGCCCGCCACCCCGTGCGTCGAGCGTGCGTGCCGGGCGTCGCGACGCCGCGGAGATCCATCAGAAGGGCCCTAGGACTCCACGTCGCGGCGGGTCAGCAGCCACGGCTCCACGACGCCCAGGCCGCGTACCGGACGCTGCCACATCGGCTGGAGCGCGAAGCGGTAGGTGGGCGGCTCCTCGCCCTCCTTCTCCGCCGCCGCGGCGGCCTCCGCGGCCTCCGCCTCCGAGGCGGGCGCCTCGCCGCTGCGGATCAGCTCCTCGGCGAAGGCGGAGTCGACGAGCACGGCGTCGCGGGGGGCTATGGAGGTGAGCCGGGAGGCGAGGTTCACGGTCGTACCGAAGACATCGCCCATCCGGGTGGTGACGGTGCCGAAGGCCATGCCGACGCGCAGCTCCGGCATGGTCTCGTCGTGCGCCATGGTCTCCACCAGGCGCAGCGCGATGTCCGCGGCGACACCGGAGTCGTCGGCGGCGTACAGGACCTCGTCGCCGAGGGTCTTGATGAGCCGGCCGCCACGGGCCGCGACCAGGTCGGCGGCGGTGGTCTCGAAGGCCTCGACCAGCTCGCCGAGTTCCTCCTCCTCCATCCGCCGGGTCAGCCGCGTGAACCCGACGAGATCGGCGAAGCCGACGGCCAGCCGCCGGTCGACCATCTCCTCGTCGTCGGCGGCCTGCACGACCCGGCCCGCGGAGGCGGCCAGCTGGCGGCGCCACACGTAGACGAGGAACTCCTCCAGCTCGGGCAGCAGCAGCTCGACGATGGGATACGTGACCTCGGTGCGGGTCATGCCCGGCTCCGGGGGCTCGGTCAGCCCCTCCAGGAACGAGTCGATCTGCCACTCCGCCAGACGGGCGGTGGTCTGCCCCGTCGACCGCGCCACCTGCACCGCCATGGCCTCGCTGAGCAGCCCCGCCTCGACGAGGCCCGCGAGCCGGCGCAGGGCCAGCACGTCGGCCTCGGTGAGCGCCTTGGCCTGCCCGATGTCCGCGAAGCCCATCGCCCGCCAGAACCTCGACGCCAGCTCCATGGAGACGCCGGCGCTGCGGGCCGCCTGGAACGGGGTGTAGCGGCGCTCGGCCCCGAGGATCAGGCCTTCGAGGCGCAGCGCGAGGGGGTCCTCGCCGGAGTCGGCGGCGTCCGCGCCCTCGCCGGAGCCCGTGTCGTCGACGGTCACGCCTGCTGCCCTTCCGATCTACCGCGGTCGCATACCGACCGGCCTCAACTCTACGGCAGGTGTGCGGTAGCTCACTTCGTGAGGTGGGCCGGGACGGGGGGTGCGGTGCGCTCAGGATCACCGGCGGTCCCGGCGGGCGCCCCCGCGGAGGAGTCACCGCGCCTCACGGCCGCGGCCCGGTGAGGGCTGGTCGCGCGCTCCCCGCGGCCCCGAGGGGCGCTGCGACCCCGGCCTCACGCCGGGCGCAGATGGACGATGTCGCCCGCGCCCACCGGTTCCCGGAGCCCGTCGGCCGTGGCGATCACCAGTCTCCCGTCGCCGTCCACGGCGACCGCCTCCCCGGTCAGCGACCGGTCCCCGGGCAGCTCGGCCCGCACCGTCCGCCCGAGGGTCGCGCAGCCCGCCGCGTACGCCTCCTGGAGGCCGCTGGCCGCCGGATCGCCGCCCGCCGCGCGCCAGCGCCCGTACCAGTCCTCCAGGGGGCGCAGCACGCCCCGCAGCAAGGTCTCCCGGTCGGTGCTCACCGCCCCGGCCAGCGCCAGCGACCCCGCCTGGGGCACCGGCAGCTCCGCCGCGCGGAGCGTGACGTTGATGCCGACGCCCACCACCACACCGTCCTCGCCGGCCCGCTCGGCGAGGATGCCCCCGGCCTTGCGCTCCTCGCCGTCCACGGTGACCAGCAGGTCGTTCGGCCACTTGAGGGCCGTGTCGACGCCCGCCGCCCGCGCCAGCCCCGTCGCCACCGCCACGCCCGTGAGCAGCGGCAGCCAGCCCCAGCGGGCCACCGGCACCTCCGCCGGCTTCAGCAGCACGGAGAAGAACAGCCCCGAGCGCGCCGGCGCCGTCCACTGGCGGTCCAGCCGCCCCCGCCCCGCCGTCTGCTCCTCGGCGACCAGGACGGAACCCTCGTCCGCCTCCCCCGCGAGGGCGCGTGCGACGAGGTCGGAATTGGTGGAGCCGGTGCGCTGCACGACCACGACGTCGCGGTAGAGACCCCCGTGGCCGCCGTCCCGTACCAGGGCCCGGCGCAGCCCGGTCTCCTGGAGCGGTGGACGGTCCAGGTCGGACCAGCGATTGTTGTTCTCGTCTGCTGCATCTCGCGGCGTCATGCAAGCCACCCTAGGTGTGTTGTACGCCGCACTGCCGTTTGACAGGTGCCCCACTACGCTACGGATGAGTAACCGTCCCCCCTTTTGAGCAGGCAGGGAGCCGCATCCCGATGTCCGAGCCGGAAGAGATCGACATTCACACGACCGCGGGAAAGCTCGCGGATCTCCAGCGTCGTGTCCACGAGGCGACACACGCCGGTTCGGAGCGCGCGGTCGAGAAGCAGCACGCCAAGGGCAAACTGACGGCCCGTGAGCGGATCGAACTGCTCCTCGACGAGGACTCCTTCATCGAGCTGGACGAGTTCACCCGGCACCGCTCCACCAACTTCGGCCTGGAGAAGAACCGCCCCTACGGCGACGGTGTCGTCACCGGCTACGGCACGGTGGACGGCCGCCCGGTCGCCGTGTTCTCCCAGGACTTCACCGTCTTCGGCGGGGCGCTGGGCGAGGTCTACGGCCAGAAGATCGTCAAGGTGATGGACTTCGCCCTGAAGACCGGCTGCCCGGTCATCGGCATCAACGACTCCGGCGGCGCCCGCATCCAGGAGGGCGTGGCCTCGCTCGGCGCCTACGGCGAGATCTTCCGCCGCAACACCCACGCCAGCGGTGTCATCCCGCAGATCTCCCTGGTCGTCGGTCCCTGCGCGGGCGGCGCGGTGTACTCCCCGGCCATCACCGACTTCACGGTCATGGTCGACCAGACCTCGCACATGTTCATCACGGGACCGGACGTCATCAAGACGGTCACCGGCGAGGACGTCGGCTTCGAGGAGCTGGGCGGCGCCCGCACCCACAACTCCGTCTCCGGCGTGGCGCACCACATGGCGGGTGACGAGAAGGACGCCGTCGAGTACATCAAGCAGCTGCTGTCCTACCTGCCGTCCAACAACCTCTCCGAGCCCCCGCTCTTCCCCGAGGAGGCCGACCTCTCGGTCACCGCCGAGGACCTGGAGCTGGACACCCTGGTCCCGGACAGCGCCAACCAGCCGTACGACATCCACACGGTGGTCGAACACGTCCTGGACGACGGCGAGTTCTTCGAGACCCAGGCCCTGTTCGCGCCGAACATCGTCACCGGCTTCGGCCGCGTCGAGGGCCACCCGGTCGGCATCGTCGCCAACCAGCCGATGCAGTTCGCCGGCTGCCTGGACATCAAGGCCAGCGAGAAGGCCGCCCGCTTCGTGCGCACCTGCGACGCCTTCAACGTCCCGGTGCTCACCTTCGTCGACGTCCCCGGCTTCCTGCCCGGCGTCGACCAGGAGCACGACGGCATCATCCGCCGCGGCGCCAAGCTGATCTACGCCTACGCCGAGGCCACCGTCCCCCTGATCACCGTGATCACCCGCAAGGCCTTCGGGGGCGCCTACGACGTCATGGGCTCCAAGCACCTGGGCGCCGACCTCAACCTCGCCTGGCCCACCGCCCAGATCGCCGTCATGGGCGCCCAGGGCGCCGTCAACATCCTGCACCGCCGCACCATCGCCGAGGCGGAGGCCTCAGGAACGGGCGAAGCCACCCGGGCCCAGCTCATCCAGGAGTACGAGGACACCCTCCTCAACCCCTACACGGCGGCCGAGCGCGGCTACGTGGACGCCGTGATCATGCCCTCCGACACCCGCCGCCACGTGGTACGGGGCCTGCGCCAGCTGCGCACCAAGCGCGAGTCCCTGCCCCCGAAGAAGCACGGCAACATCCCCCTCTAAGGACCCAAGGAGCCACGGTGACGATCAAGGTCGTACGGGGCAACCCCACCCCGGAGGAGCTGGCCGCCGCACTGGCGGTCGTAAGAGCACGCGCGGCGGCCATGGCGGCGGCCGTACCCGAGCAGGGCACGGGGGCGAAGGACGCGTGGTCCGACCCGGCCCGGATCGCCCAGCGCCGGGTCCCCCTGCCGAGCCAGACCGCGTGGACCCGCACGTACTGGCCGAGCTAGGAGCGGCACGGTCAGAAGTGCGACCCCGGGCTCCGATTTGAGTACCCCTACTCAGGCGCCCACCCCCGTCCGGGCCGCACGCTGGTGCCATGCTCTGGTCGGACCCCGAGGACGAGCCGCCGAAGGAACTGCGGGACATGCAGGACACCCTCCGGCGGCTCGGCGTCTTCCTGGCCCTGGTGATGCTGGTACTGATGTTCGTCCTGGGCGTGAGATGACGAACGCCCCGGCGGGCCCCACCGATACCCTGCACCCATGCGCAGACTCGTCCTCGCCTCCCAGTCCCCCGCCCGGCTGAACCTCCTGCGTCAGGCGGGCCTCGCCCCCGAGGTGATCGTCAGCGGCGTCGACGAGGACGCCGTCACCGCCCCCACCCCGGCCGACCTGGCGCTCGCCCTCGCCGAGGCCAAGGCGTCCGTGGTCGCCGCCCGCCCGGACGTGCGGGGTGCGATCGTGATCGGCTGCGACTCGGTGCTGGACCTCGACGGGCAGGCGCTCGGCAAGCCGGCCGACGCCGAGGAGGCGACGGCCCGCTGGAAGTCGATGCGCGGCCGGGCGGGCACCCTGCAGACCGGGCACTGCGTGTGGGACACGGCGGCCGAGCGCTGGGTGTCGGCGACCGCGTCCACCGTCGTACGGTTCGGCGAGCCCACCGACAAGGAGATCGCCGCGTACGTCGCCACCGGCGAACCCCTCTACGTGGCGGGGGCCTTCACGCTGGACGGCCGCAGCGCGCCGTTCGTCGAGGGCATCGACGGCGACCACGGCAACGTCATCGGCATCAGCCTGCCCCTGGTCCGGCGACTGCTCGCCGAGCTCGGCGTCGGCATCACGGAGTTGTGGGCGCCGGCGGGGTGACCGGCCCGGCGGCCGGCGTGTCGTCCTCGCGCCGCTCCGGTTCCGGGCCCTCCTGCGGGCCCGGCCCGGAAACGTCCCCGCCGCCCTCCGCCCCGACGCCGTCCGTGCGGTCGTACGTCATCAGGAGCAGCACGATGAGGGCGAGGACGACCACCATGTACAGGAACGCGGGCCAGCCGCTCAGGCCCCACAGCACGGCGCCCAGCAGGGCGTGCACGACCGCCGCGCTGACCAGCAGCACGCGGCCGAGGCCGGCGGGCGGGCGGTTGCGCACCGCCACCAGCAGGGCCACCAGGGCGCACAGCGCGAAGTAGAGGCCGAAGACCACGGCGCCGACCCGTGCGGACATCGACATCCGGTCCGGGTCGAGGCCGGCCAGGGACATGTGCTGGCGGTCCACCGACATCGCCATGAACCAGTTGAGTGCCGCGATGCCGAGCGCCTCGGCGAGGAGTACGACCGCCACGACCCACGCCACCGGTCTGCGCATCACCGGTCCACCCACTTTCGTCCCCGGCCCGACCGAGCCGGTGTTACTTGAAGTTCGTTCAAGACATCGCGAACGCTACTAACGGGTAAACCCGGGGACAAGGGTCCGGTCGCCGGCAAAGAATCGTTGGGCCATTCGTAGGGACTCAACAAAGAAACGGAGTGGGGCGCGGCACGCTCTCACAGAGACCTTGACCACACGGCGGGGCTAGGGTTTCCCGAAGGAGTCCTGCGTACCAAGGTGCGACAAGGGCTTTCGCGGGTCGGGCGAGCCTCGCATCACGCTCCGTGTGGGCAAGCTCACCATTGGGGACGGGTCGAAGTGCCGTGTCGGCCTTCCCTAAACTCGGCTTGTTTCAAGGAGGGAGCCTCAATCGTGCGCAAGGTGCTCATCGCCAACCGTGGCGAAATCGCTGTCCGCGTGGCCCGGGCCTGCCGGGACGCTGGGATCGCGAGCGTGGCCGTCTACGCGGACCCGGACCGGGACGCTCTGCATGTCCGCGCCGCGGATGAGGCGTTCGCCCTGGGCGGTGACACCCCGGCCACCAGCTATCTGGTCATCGACAAGATCCTGAACGCGGCGCGCGAGGCCGGGGCGGACGCCGTCCACCCGGGCTACGGCTTCCTGTCCGAGAACGCGGAGTTCGCGCAGGCCGTCCTGGACGCGGGGCTGACCTGGATCGGCCCCCCGCCGCAGGCGATCCGCGACCTCGGCGACAAGGTGGCGGCCCGTCACATCGCCCAGCGCGCCGGCGCCCCGCTGGTGGCCGGCACCCCGGACCCGGTCTCGGGCGCCGACGAGGTGGTGGCCTTCGCCGAGGAGCACGGCCTGCCGATCGCCATCAAGGCGGCCTTCGGTGGTGGCGGGCGCGGCCTGAAGGTCGCCCGCACCCTCGAAGAGGTCCCGGAGCTGTACGACTCCGCCGTCCGTGAGGCGGTGGCCGCGTTCGGTCGCGGCGAGTGCTTCGTGGAGCGCTACCTGGACCGTCCCCGGCACGTGGAGACCCAGTGCCTGGCCGACACCCACGGCAACGTGGTCGTCGTCTCCACCCGTGACTGCTCGCTCCAGCGCCGCCACCAGAAGCTCGTCGAGGAGGCCCCCGCGCCGTTCCTCTCCGAGGCCCAGGTGGCCGAGCTGTACCGCGCCTCCAAGGCCATCCTCAAGGAGGCCGGCTACGTAGGCGCCGGCACCTGCGAGTTCCTGGTCGGCCAGGACGGCACGATCTCCTTCCTGGAGGTCAACACCCGCCTCCAGGTCGAGCACCCGGTGACCGAGGAGGTCGCCGGCATCGACCTGGTCCGCGAGATGTTCCGCATCGCCGACGGCGAGGAACTCGGCTACGACGACCCCGAGCTGCGCGGTCACTCGTTCGAGTTCCGGATCAACGGCGAGGACCCGGGCCGCAACTTCCTGCCCGCCCCCGGCACCGTCACCCGTTTCGACGCACCCACCGGCCCCGGTGTCCGCCTGGACGCGGGCGTCGAGGCGGGCAGCGTCATCGGCCCCGCCTGGGACTCCCTCCTCGCCAAGCTGATCGTCAGCGGCCGTACCCGTGCCGAGGCGCTGCAGCGGGCCGCCCGCGCGCTGGACGAGTTCCAGGTCGAGGGCATGGCCACGGCGATCCCCTTCCACCGCGTCGTCGTCCGCGACCCGGCCTTCGCCCCCGAGCTGACGGGCTCCGAGGACCCCTTCACGGTCCACACCCGCTGGATCGAGACCGAGTTCGTCAACGAGATCAAGCCCTTCGCCGCCCCCGCCGACGCGGAGGCCGAGGAGGACACCGGCCGCGAGACCGTGGTCGTCGAGGTCGGGGGCAAGCGCCTGGAGGTCTCCCTGCCCGCCTCCCTGGGCATGACCCTGGCCCGCACCGGTCTGGCCGCCGGTGCCAAGCCCAAGCGCCGCGCCGCCAAGAAGTCCGGCCCGGTCGCCTCCGGCGACACCCTCGCCTCGCCCATGCAGGGCACGATCGTCAAGGTCGCGGTCGAGGAGGGCCAGGAGGTCAAGGAGGGCGACCTGATCGTCGTGCTCGAGGCGATGAAGATGGAACAGCCCCTGAACGCGCACCGCAGCGGCACCATCAAGGGCCTCGCCGCCGAGGTCGGCGCGTCCCTCACGTCCGGCGCCGTGATCTGCGAGATCAAGGACTGACGAAGCCAGACCCCTGACGCCCGGCGAACGACACCCACCGTTCGCCGGGCGTCGCCGTCGGGGCGCGACTCCCCGGGACCGACCCACGTCACCCGACCGGCGCAACCCCTCGGCAACCATCGCGGCGAACCCCAACCACACTCGCCCCATAAAAAACCACGCCCCACCACCTCGGCCGGCCACTCACCAAGGCCCAGGCCGACCGCACTCCAGCAACCCCGCGACCGGCTGTGCCCACCCACCAAGGCCCGCACGCCGACACCAGCCGACAACCACATCCGCCGACTCACCGAAGCCCGCGTCGGCCGCGCCGAGCGTGGCGCCGACGCCTCGTGGTAGGACGTGTCCGGTCAGCCGCTGATGGGCGCCGGACCCTCCGGCACCGTTGCCCGCGGCAGCACGAGGCGCGAGGAGACGGTGGCCGGCCCTCCCCGGCGTCGGCGAGCCGCGACCCGCCCGGACCTTGCCGGCTCCGCAGCGCCATCCAGCCGCATGAGACGGTCACGCATGCTGCCGAGTCCCGACCCCGTCGTGGCCCTCATGTCGGCGTCGTCGGCCTCGGCCCCGCCCCGCGTGCCGCGCTCGGGCCCGCTTCGGCTCACCCCTGCCGACGCCTGCCCACCCCTCTCGCCCTGCCATCGCCCTGGCAGGTGAGACGCCCGGGGCTCAAGGGCCGGCGCCCCCCGCAGGGGGCACCCTCATCGCCGTCGCATGTCGGCGACCCGCCCCCGCTGTTCGGCCCCCGTCGGCTGTTCCGCCCCGAGCACCGAGGCCGACCGCAAGCCCGCCCCGGGCACTCCCCGGCGCGGCCCCGGAAGGGACACGTCCCGACGCTGTTGGTGCTGTTGCTGTCGCGTCGGGACCTGGTCACCCCCCGGGTTCCCGGACGCCCCGGCCACGGCGATCTGCACCCCCTGGTCGGCGAGGGCCTGGAGCTCGGTGGCGGCGCGGTCGTCATGGGCCGGCGGCTCGTCCGTGACCAGCCGGGTGATGAGGTCGGTCGGCACGGTCTGGAACATGGTGTCCGTACCGAGTTTGGTGTGGTCGGCGAGGACCACCACCTCCGCGGCGGCCTGCACCAGCGCCCGGTCGACGGACGCCGACAGCATGTTGGACGTGGACAGCCCCCGCTCGGCCGTCAGACCGCTCCCGGAGATGAAGGCCCGCGACACACGCAGCCCCTGCAGGGACTGCTCCGCGCCGGAGCCGACCAGCGCGTAGTTGGAGCCCCGCAGGGTGCCGCCGGTCATCACGACCTCGACCCGGTTGGCGTGCGCCAACGCCTGCGCCACCAGCAACGAGTTGGTGACGACGGTGAGACCGGGCACTCTCGCCAGCCGGCGTGCGAGTTCCTGCGTGGTGGTACCCGCTCCGACCACGATGGCCTCGCCTTCTTCGACGAGGCCCGCGGCGAGATCGGCGATGGCCGTCTTCTCGGCGGTCGCGAGATGAGATTTCTGCGGAAAGCCGGACTCCCGCGTGAACCCGCCCGGCAATACCGCACCGCCATGCCGGCGGTCGAGGAGTCCTTCTGCCTCCAGTGCGCGCACGTCCCGCCGTACGGTCACTTCGGAGGTCTGGACGACGCGGGCGAGCTCACGGAGCGACACGGCCCCGTTCGCTCGCACCATTTCGAGGATCAATTGGCGACGTTCTGCAGCGAACACGAAACTGACAGTAACCCCAACGACCGTCTGCTTTCAGCAGTTTGCGCCGAATAGCAGAAGTTGTTCGCACGGCTGGGTCGGAAGTGGTATAGGACCTGTCCGCCCCGACTATGCCGCACGCATGCTCGACAACTCCCCGTGACCAGCGGGGAGTCGGTTCCGGCCGTCAGAGTTCGCTGCCGGTCTTCCGCGTGTGCAGCTGCCGCGCCACCTCCGCGATCGACCCCGAAAGGGACGGATACACGGTGAACGCGTTCGCGATCTGTTCGACCGTCAGATTGTTGTCGACGGCGATCGAGATCGGATGGATCAGCTCCGAGGCCCGCGGCGAGACGACCACCCCGCCCACCACGATCCCGGTGCCCGGCCGGCAGAACATCTTCACGAAGCCGTCCCGGATGCCCTGCATCTTCGCGCGCGGGTTGCGCAGCAGCGGCAGCTTCACGACCCGGGCGTCGATCTTCCCGGCGTCCACGTCGGCCTGCGTGTAGCCGACCGTGGCGATCTCCGGGTCGGTGAACACGTTCGACGAGACGGTCTTCAGGTTCAGCGGCGCCACCGCGTCACCGAGGAAGTGGTACATGGCGATGCGCCCCTGCATGGCGGCCACCGACGCGAGCGCGAAGACACCGGTCACGTCACCGGCGGCGTACACACCGGGCGCGGTCGTCCGCGACACCTTGTCGGTCCAGATGTGCCCGGAGTCGCGCAGCCTGACACCGGCCTCCTCCAGCCCCAGACCGGCACTGTTCGGAATCGCGCCGACAGCCATCAGGCAGTGCGAACCGCTGATGACCCGGCCGTCCGCCAGCGTCACCTCCACCCGGTCCCCCACCCGCTTGGCCGCGGCCGCCCGCGACCGGGCCATGACGTTCATGCCGCGCCGCCGGAACACGTCCTCCAGCACGGCGGCCGCGTCCGGGTCCTCGCCGGGCAGCACCCGGTCCCGCGACGACACCAGCGTGACCTTCGACCCCAGCGCCTGGTAGGCACCGGCGAACTCGGCACCGGTCACACCCGATCCGACCACGATGAGCTCCTCGGGCAGCTCGTCGAGGTCGTACACCTGCGTCCAGTTCAGAATGCGCTCGCCGTCGGGCTGGGCG
The DNA here is from genome assembly GCF_040703965.1 of Streptomyces sp. NPDC006655. Lineage (NCBI taxonomy): Bacteria > Bacillati > Actinomycetota > Actinomycetes > Kitasatosporales > Streptomycetaceae > Streptomyces > Streptomyces sp. NPDC006655. The sequence continues at coordinate 10,509 of NZ_JBEYJU010000055.1, forward strand.
TCGGGCACCTCACGGGGATGCCCACCGGTCGCGATCAGCACCGCGTCGGCGACGAGCGTCTCCTCGCTCCCGTCCGCCGCGCTCACCACGACCTTCCGGGACCCGTCCAGGGCCTGCATGCCCTCCAGCCGCCCCCGCCCCCGCATGACCCGCGCGCCGGCGCGCGTCACCGAGGCCGTGATGTCGTGCGACTGCGCCAGCGCGAGCCGCTTCACACGCCGGTTGACCTTCCCCAGGTCGACGCCCACCACCCGGGCCGCCTGCTCCAGTGGCGGCGTGTCGTCGGCGACGATGATCCCCAGCTCTTCGTACGACGAATCGAAGGTCGTCATGACCTCGGCCGTAGCGATAAGGGTCTTCGACGGCACGCAGTCGGTCAGCACCGACGCCCCGCCCAGACCGTCGCAGTCGACGACGGTCACCTCCGCGCCGAGCTGCGCGGCCACCAGCGCCGCTTCATAGCCGCCGGGTCCGCCACCGATGATCACGATCCGAGTCACGTACTCCATTGTCCCGCACGCTTCAAGGTGCCACTGCCCGGGGGCCGCCACCCGGCGCCGCCTGGGACAGGAGTGGCACACGGGACGGCTGCCGTACCCTCTCCCCATGTCGTCGCTCTACGCCGCGTACGCCGGCAATCTCGACGCACGGCTGATGTCGCGCCGCGCCCCGCACTCGCCCCTGCGCGCCACCGGCTGGCTGAACGGATGGCGGCTGACCTTCGGCGGCGAGCACATGGGCTGGGAGGGGGCCCTGGCGACGATCGTCGAGGACCCGCTCTCCCAGGTCTTCGTCGGCCTCTACGACATCGCCCCGATGGACGAGGAGTCCATGGACCGCTGGGAGGGCGTCGGCCTCGGCGTCTACCGCCGGGCACGCGTGCGCGTGCACACCCTGGAGGGCGAGGAGACGGCCTGGCTCTACGTCCTGGACGGCTACGAGGGCGGCCTCCCGTCCGCCCGCTACCTGGGCGAGATCGCCGACGCGGCCGAGTCCGCGGGCGCACCACACGATTACGTGATGGAGCTGCGCAAGCGCCCCTGCTGAAAGCCCGCGTCCCTACACTTGTGGGACCGACGCACCGACGGGAGAGCGGATGTCCCCCACCACGTACGACGTCTACTACACCGTGCAGGCCGCTGCCGCCCGCGACCGCCTGGAGGACCGCCAGCGGATCGCGTTCGACAAGGGCATCGCCCTCCTCGCCCGCGACCCCTTCCTTCCCGTGTCCCGCCCCATAGGCTCCACGGGCGACGACCGCACCATCCGCCTGACCCAGAACGTCCTCGTGGAGTACACGGTCAGCCGTGGCCGCCTGCTGATCTTCATCGTCGAGGTCTTCAACGACAAGGACGTCCTCGTCACCGACGAGTGACCGCACCGCGCCTTTCCTCATAGGAAACGACAAGACAACGATCGCCATCCCGTGAGCTCCGTCATCTACGCGCGTAGGCCCAGACCGGCTACTCTCGTCCGCGTGAACGCATCTCTTCTTCCGGACGACATCCAGGGCGACCCCCACGCCGCCGCCGACGCGGCCGCCGTTCGCCTGCGCGAGCTCACGGGCGCCGAGACCCACGACGTGGCCCTCGTGATGGGCTCCGGCTGGGCCCCGGCCGTCGACGCCCTGGGCGCCCCCGACGCCGAGTTCCAGGTCACCGAGCTGCCCGGCTTCCCGCCGCCGGCCGTGGAGGGACACGGCGGCAAGATCCGCTCGTACTCCATCGGTGACAAGCGCGCGCTGGTCTTCCTCGGCCGCACGCACTACTACGAGGGCCGAGGCGTCGCCGCGGTCGCGCACGGCGTCCGCACGGCCGTCGCCGCCGGCAGCAAGACGATCATCCTCACCAACGGCTGCGGCGGCCTGCGCGAGGGGATGCGTCCCGGCCAGCCGGTCCTCATCAGCGACCACATCAACCTCACGGCGACCTCCCCGATCATCGGCGCGAACTTCGTCGACCTCACCGACCTCTACTCCCCCCGCCTGCGCGCCCTGTGCAAGGAGGTCGACCCGAGCCTCGAAGAGGGCGTCTACGCCCAGTTCCCCGGCCCGCACTACGAGACCCCGGCCGAGATCCGCATGGCCCGCGTGATCGGCGCCGACCTGGTGGGCATGTCGACGGTCCTGGAGGCGATCGCCGCACGCGAGGCGGGCGCCGAGGTCCTGGGCATCTCCCTGGTCACCAACCTCGCCGCGGGGATGACGGGCGAGCCGCTGAACCACGAGGAGGTCCTCCAGGCCGGCCGTGACTCGGCGGCCCGCATGGGCGCCCTGCTGACGCAGGTACTGGGCCGCCTGTAAGCACAGCCACAGGGGGATGCCCCGTCCCGGGCGCTGCAACCGCCGTCGGCGGGATGGGGACGGGGTGGGGAGTTCCCGCCCGCAGCGGCCGGCGTTGGCCGACCCGCGCGGTACGAGATGCATCACCGCCGGTCCGAGGACGGGGACTCCCCGCCCCGGCCCCGACGCAGCACCACCCGTAGGCGCTACGCGCACCCCCACCGAAGCCGCGGATGCGCCGCAGGCATCCACGCGCACCACCCCGGCCCCGACGCAGCACCACCGAAGCCGCGGATGCGCCGCAGGCATCCACGCGCACCACCCCGGCCCCGACGCAGCACCACCCGTAGACGCTACGCGCACCCCCACCGAAGCCGCGGATGCGCCGCAGGCATCCACGCGCACCACCCGAGACCAGGAGACCGACCGTGCACGACGATCTCACCGCCCGGGCCAGGACCTGGCTCGCCGAGGACCCCGACCCGGACACCCGCGACGAGCTCGCCAAGCTCATCGACGCCGGTGACCTCACCGAACTGTCGGCCCGCTTCAGCGGCACCCTCCAGTTCGGCACCGCCGGTCTCCGCGGTGAGCTGGGCGCCGGCCCGATGCGGATGAACCGCGCCGTCGTGATCCGCGCCGCCGCCGGCCTCGCCGCCTACCTGAGGAAGCAGGGCCACGGCACCGGCACCGTCGTCATCGGCTACGACGCCCGCCACAAGTCCGCCGACTTCGCCCGGGACACCGCCGCGGTCATGACCGGCGCCGGCCTCAAGGCCGTCGTACTCCCCCGCCCCCTCCCCACCCCCGTCCTCGCGTTCGCCATCCGGCACCTCGGCGCGGTCGCGGGCGTGGAGGTCACCGCCAGCCACAACCCGCCCCGCGACAACGGCTACAAGGTGTACCTCGGCGACGGCTCCCAGATCGTCCCGCCCGCGGACGCGGAGATCGCCGCCGAGATCCAGGCCATCACCAGCCTCCACGAAGTCCCCCGCCCGGACACCGGCTGGGAAACCCTCGACGACACGGTCCTGGAGGCCTACCTGGCCCGCACGGACGCCGTCCTGTCCCCCGGCTCCCCCCGCACCGCCCGCACGGTCTACACGGCGATGCACGGCGTCGGCAAGGACACCCTCCTCGCCGCCTTCGCCCGCGCGGGCTTCCCCACCCCCGCCCTCGTCGCCGAACAGGCCGACCCGGACCCGGACTTCCCGACCGTCGCCTTCCCCAACCCGGAAGAGCCCGGCGCGATGGACCTCGCCTTCGCGAAGGCCCGCGAGACCGACCCCGACCTGGTCATCGCCAACGACCCCGACGCGGACCGCTGCGCCGCCGCCGTCAGGCAGGACGGCGACTGGCGCATGCTCCGCGGCGACGAGGTCGGCGCCCTCCTCGCCGCCCACCTGGTCCGCCGCGGCGCGACCGGCGTCTTCGCCGAGTCGATCGTCTCCTCCTCCCTCCTCGGCCGCATCGCCGAGAAGGCGCGCCTCCCCTACGAGGAGACCCTCACCGGCTTCAAGTGGATCGCCCGCGTGGACGGCCTGCGCTACGGCTACGAGGAGGCCCTCGGCTACTGCGTCGACCCCGACGGCGTCCGCGACAAGGACGGCATCACCGCGGCCCTCCTGATCACCGAACTGGCCTCCGTCCTCAAGGAGGAGGGCCGTACCCTCCTCGACCTCCTCGACGACCTCGCCGTGGAGCACGGCCTGCACGCCACCGACCAGCTCTCGGTCCGCGTCCAGGATCTCTCCGTCATCGCCCAGGCCATGCGGACCCTCCGCGAGCACCCCCCGACCGAACTGGCCGGCCTTCCGATCACCAGGGCCGAGGACCTCACCCGGGGCACGGACACGCTCCCGCCCACCGACGGCCTCCGCTACACCCTGACCGGCGCCCGGGTCGTCGTCCGCCCCAGCGGCACCGAGCCCAAGCTGAAGTGCTACCTGGAGGTGGTCGTCCCTGTCGCGGACCACCACGCGCTGCCCGCGGCCCGCACCAGGGCGGCCGACCTGCTCGCGGTGATCAAGCGGGACCTCTCCGCGGCGGCGGGCATCTGACGGGCAGCGGCCGCGGGGACGGCGTCGCCGAGCGACCGGAACGGCTCCCCCGCAGGCCCAGGTACGAGTCCGGGGCACCCCATCGGGTGATTTCCCACCAGTAGGTGACCCGGGCTCCACGTCCGGCCCCGACGACCGGGAAACGGTGGTGCGGTACCGCCCGCCCCGCCAGCCGTCGCACAGGAGCCGCCGCCGTGTCCTCGACCGCCCCCGACACCGTCCCCAGCGGGCACATCCCGGGCACCCGACGACCCGGCCCGCCGGCCGCGACGGCGCCGCGCCCCGCCCTGCGCCGGGCGGCCCCGGCCTTGGCCGGGTACCTCGCCGTACGGCTCACCGGGCTGGCGTTCCTGGCCGTCTGGGCGCACCGGCGGCACCACGGGATCTGGCCGATGCTGGCGACGCAGTGGGACTCCCGCTGGTACCTCGGGATCGCCGACCACGGCTACGCGCACACCCTGGGCGTGGCCTACGACCACAACAACCTCGCCTTCTTCCCGCTCTACCCGCTGCTGGTCAAGGCGGTCGCGGTGGTGACCCCGGGCACCCGGGCCAGTACCGGCCTCGCGCTCGCGTGGCTGGCCTCGCTCGTCGCCGCCTGGGGGGTGTTCGCGGTGGGCGACCGACTGGCCGGCCGCCGGGTCGGCGTCCTGCTCACGGTCCTCTGGGCGGCGTACCCGGTGGGCCTCGTCGAGTGGATGGGCTACACCGAGTCGCTCTTCACGGCGTTCGCCGCGTGGACGCTGTACGCGGTGCTGGCCGAGCGCTGGTGGTGGGCAGCGGCGGGCGCGGTGCTCGCCGGGCTGACCCGGCCGACGGGCATCGCCGTGGCCGCGGCCGTCACCGTCACCGCGCTGCTCTCGCTGCGCACCCGCTTCTCGCCCCGCGCCCTGGCGGCCGCCCTGCTGGCGCCTCTCGGCTGGTGCGCCTACGTCGGCTGGGTGGGTGTCAGACTCGGGCGCTGGGACGGCTATTTCGCCGTTCAGCGGTTGTGGCACAACGAGGTGGACGGCGGCGCGGAGACCGTGCGCTGGCTGCGGCAGCTGTTCGGGCAGGTGTCGCGGCCGGAGCTGTTCCTGGTCGTGGTGAGCGTGACGATGCTGGTGTCGGTGGTGCTGTTCGGGTGCGCGCTCGCGGACCGGCAGCCGGTGCCGCTGCTGGTCTTCGGCGGGGTGCTGCTGGTGATCGTGCTGACCAGCGGCGGGGTGTACTTCCCGCGCGCCCGTTTCCTCCTCCCGGGTTTCCCGCTGCTGCTGCCGCTCGCCGGGTATCTGGCCCGCGCCTCGCGCCGCTTGCGGCTGCTGGTGCTGACGTCGGCGGTGCTTGGGTCGGCGTACTGCGGCGCGTACATGCTGCTGGTGTGGCCGAGCGCGCCGTGACCCACGGCCGGGCGACGCACGGCGTTCTCACCCCGCGACCCGCAGCAGCAGCTTGCCCGTGCTGGTCCGGCCGCCCATCAGGCGGTGCGCCTTTGCCGCCTCCTCCAGGGCGAACTCGGCCGTGACCGGCAGGGTGACCGTGCCGTCCACCGCCTTCGCGAAGGCACGGGCGGACAGCTCCCGCAGCACGTCAGGCGCCGACTGGGCCAGCCCCAGGACGGAGAAACCGGCGACCGACAGACCCCGCGGATACAGCTCGGACTGGCCCGCCGTCCAGGCCGGCTCGCCGCTCGCGTTGCCGTAGGAGACCAGGCGGCCGAAGCGGGCCAGGGACGCCAGGCCCGCTTGCAGCGTCCGGCCGCCCACGGGGTCGAGGACCAGGTCGACGCCCCGGCCGCCGGTGGCCTTCTGGACCCCCTCCTCGAAGTCGCCGACGAAGACCTCGTCGTAGCCGTGGTCCCGGGCGTACGCCGCCTTGGCCGCGCTCGACACCACGCCGTACACCGCGGCCGCGCCCGCCGCCACGGCCAGGTGTCCGGCCGCCGTGCCGACCCCGCCCGCCGCGCCCTGCACCAGGACGGTCTCGCCCGGCTGGAGGCGCCCGACGGTGTGGACGAGGGCGTACGCGGTCGGCAGGACGGACGGGAGTGTGGCCCCGGTGCGCAGGTCCGCCCCGGCCGGCAGCGGGAAGACCGTCGCCGCGTCCGTCACGACCACGTCCGCGTAGGCGCCGCCCTGCGTCAGGGCGGCCACCTCCTGGCCGACGGCGAGGTCCGTGACGCCTGCGCCGAGGGCCCGGACGCGCCCCGAGACCTCGAGTCCCGGCCGGAACGGCAGATGCGGCACGCGGTAGCCCTCCGCGCGCGCCTTGAGGTCGGCGAAGTTCACGCCGGTGTACGCCACCTCGATGCCCACCTCGCCGGGACCCGGCTCCGGGACCTCCGCCTCCACCACCCTGAGAACCTCGGGACCGCCGTACTCCTGGAACTCGACCGCGCGCATGGCACACATCCCTCAGCGAGTGTTCAACATCAATCGAACAGTCGGGAGTGTATGGTTTTCATCGAACACTCGGCAAGCGGAACACGGCAGCGAGGAGAAAGGCATGGCCGGCACGAGCCACCGGGCCGCCCCCGAGCACACCCACCCCGACGAGGTAGCCGTCACCACCGCGCTCGCCGCGCTCGCCGACCCCGTACGGCTCACACTCGTCCGGGAGCTGGCCGCCAGCGCCGACTGGTCCCGCAGTTGCGGCAGCTTCGACGTGCCCGTCGGCAAACCCGCCCTCAGCCACCACTTCTCCGTGTTGCGGGCGGCCGGGCTCGTCGAGCAGCGCGACGAGGGCCCACGCCGCGTCAACCGCCTCCGCCGAGCAGAGTTCGACGCCCGCTTCCCGGGCCTCCTCGACCTGGCCCTGCGCCCGGAGCCGCACCCGTAGCACATCGCCTACCGGCGACCCCGACGAGGCCTGGGCACACCCCGCTCACATCAGGGACTTCCTTCCCTGCCCCCCACCTCGAACCAGAGCAGCTTCCCGGCGCCGCGATCCAACGGACTTTCTCCGAGCGACCAGCCGCCCCACCGGTCGGCGCACTCCGCCACGAGCCCCAGCCCACGCCCGCCCTCGGCGTCGACCGGCGCGGACGGCACCCGATCCCGGGGTGGTCCGCCGAAGGGAGCGGGGACATGTGGATGCCCGTCCCAGACCCCGACCCGCAGCCGCCCGTCATCAAGAGCGGTGAGACGCAGCGAGACAGCCCCGCAGCTGTGCAGATAGGCATTGGTGACCAGCTCCGAGGTCAACAACTCGACGGTGTCGCGGACTTCACCTCTGCCGTGACTGTCCAGCACGGACCGTACGGTCATACGTGCGACACGTGCGGCGCGCGGGTCATGGGGTAGGCGGAGGGCGTACACCCATGTGTTGCTCGGGGCTACGGTGACCATGAACGGCTCCTGCGGCGAGAGGACTTGGTTCGCCCGACGTATCCGCCCCAGCGGTGGCAGTGCCGCGCCCGGACAGGTCGACGCGGTGCGCTTCCGGCTTGGGGGCGGGAGTTGGGCGGCTGGGGTCAAACGTAGACTGCGGGGCCTGAAGGTTTTGCAGTATCGAGCAAAACCTTCAGTAAGACCCTTCGTGTGGGTGACCACTACGCCAGGTGTATGAAACGGAGTGAGGGCATGCCACCGAGGCCCACCCCCACGGCACGGCGCCTCCGTATCGGCACAGAGCTGCGCCGGCTACGCGAACGCGCAGGCATGACCGCCGCCGAGGCCGCCAGATCCCTGGGTACGACACAGGCGCAGATCAGCAACATCGAGGCGAACCGCTTCGGCATCAGCGCGGAACGCGTCCACACGCTGGCCCACATCTACGGCTGCACGGACCGGCCCTTGGTCGACGCCCTCGCCGCCATGGCCGCCGACCGAACCCGCGGCTGGTGGGAGGAGTACCGCGACAACCTGCCGTCTCGCCTCCTCGACCTGGCCGAACTGGAACACCACGCCGAAGCGCTGCGCGTGACTCAGGTCATCAACATCCCAGGCCTGCTCCAGACGCCGGAACACGCCCGCGCCCTGTTCCGGGAAGCTGTGCCCGCACTGCGTCCGCACGAGATCGAGTACCGCATCTCACATCGCATCAAGCGTCAGGCCATCCTCAACCGCGAACAGCCTCCGTCGTACACGGCCATCGTCCACGAGGCCGCCTTGCGCATGCAGTTCGGCGGTCGCGAGGTGGCCAGAACCCAGTTGCAGCACCTCGCCGAGATCAGCGGACACCCCGCCGTCACCCTCCGCGTGATCCCTTTCGACGGCACTTCCTTCCCCACCACGGGCCACGCTGTCGACTACTTTCACGGTCCGGTACCCGTCCTCGACACCGTCGAGGTGGACACCGCGCACGGCAACGAACTTGTCCACGCCCCAGGACAATTGGAGAAGTACCGACTTGTCCTGGACCGAATGGAATCCGTCGCCCTGGAACCTACCCCTTCGCTCGATCTCGTCCACCGCATCGCCCAAGACATCTGAGAGACGAACCATGACCGAACCGACCTGGCAGAAGTCGACCTACAGCGAAGAAGGCTCGGCCTGCGTGGAGATAGCACCCACCCCGACCACCATCCGCATACGCGACTCCAAGCACCCCTCCGGCCCTCACCTCACCCTCCACCGGGCCGCCTGGGCAGACTTCGTCACGCACACGGCGAGGACAGGGCGCTGAACCTGGACTCCGGAGGGGCGCAGCACCCCTGCCGGACAATCCTTCGTGTACGAGGCCACCGCCGGGGCGTTGGTGGCGGCCAGCGCGGCGGCTTCAGAAGCCTTCCCGGCTGGCGGCCGGTATCGGCAGCGTCGGTGGCATGGCCTTCGCCGGAATCGGCAGTGACCTCCAGGTCATGAAGGCCGCAGAGTACGCAGACGACGCTGCCGCCCATGCTGGCGACGCAGTCACCTACGCCGCCGTGGCGGCGCTGGCGCTGGTCAAGATCCCTGATCGGTCGCCTCATCCATGTCTCGTACACCGTGGAGGGCACCTGGCAGTTGCTGAAGCGGCACGGCTGGTCATGGCAGCAGCCTGCTCGGCGGGCGATCGAGCGGGATGACGAAGCGGTCGAGCTGTGGAAGAAGGAGGTCTGGTCGCGGGTAAGAGCACGGCGGCGGTACGTGGGGCCTGGATCGTCTTTCAGGACGAGGCCGGCCAGTCGATGATGCCGCCGCGTGCCAGGACCTGGGGCCGGGTCGGCCGCACTCCGGTGGTGCGGGTCCGCGGGCGGGGATCCGGACGGGTCTCGATGGCAGGCATGGTCTGCTACAGGCACGGGGAACGGTCGCGGCCGATCTACGCCGTGCGCGAGTACGGCGGCCGCAAAGACGAGCCGAAGGGCTTCGGCTGGCGCGATCTGCGGGATCTGCTTGTCCGAGCTCGCATCCAGCTTGGCGGCCCGATCGTGCTCGTCTGGGACAACGTGCGGCTGCACCTGGCCGCCGGGATGAGGGAATGGGCCGCTGTGAACGTGCACTGGCTCACCATCTTCCAGCTGCCTGCATACGCACCTGACCTCAACCCGCAAGAAGGCATCTGGTCGCTGGTCAAGCGAGAGGTCGGCAACCTCGCCGCGGCCGACCTGGCCCAGATCACCAAGGCTGTCAAGCGCAGACTCAAGCAGATCCAGTACCGATCGGACATTAGTCGACGGCTGCCTCGCCGGCACTGGCCTTGCCATCCACAAGTAACGAACCCAGGGAACGGCCGGCCTGCCACGTGGCCCTACGATCGCGGCACCCAGCCGAACGCTTGTACCCGACGAATTGAGTAAGCCCGTGAGCGACGACGTCCTGTCGATCATTCCGACCGATCCCCAGTGGCAGCCCGATCGGGCGGCGGCCGAGCGGACTGCCGCGCTTGCCGCGGACCTGGCTCCCGGCCTGCCCAACGGCGTGGAAATCGAGATCGACGTCACCTGGCACGACGCCCTCACACCCGTCGACTGCGGCGACAACCTGGAACGGATCGGCTGCCCGCACTGCGGCGCCTCCATCGATACCGAGTGGTACGCCGACCTGCTGGAAAGCCACTGTGAGGACGGCTTCGCCACCTTGGCCGTGGAAGTGCCCTGCTGCGGCGCCGCCACGTCGCTTGACGTGTTGGACTACGACTGGCCATGCGGCTTCGCCCGCTTCGAGATCGCCATCTGGAACCCCGAACGTTACTGGTTCGGCGACGAGGAACTGGCCACTATCGGCGACACACTCGGGCACCCGGTGAAGCAGATCAGAGGCCACATCTGACTCAGGTCTCCGCAGGATCCAAGTGCAGCCGTCCAGCCCGGCATCACCCATTCAAGTTCAGTAGCGTTCAGCGCACGAACAGGAAAACAGCGATCACCGCGATGCCGACCGCGTACATGCATCGGGTCTTCCATTTCTGAAGCTCCTGCTCCAGTTTCTTCAGCTTCGCGGTGTACTGCCGTTTACCCTGCTCCTCTTGCCAGCGATAACTCTCCGCGAGGGCCACCACGTCCAACTTGACGAGGGAATTCTTCGCTTCCGCGAGCCCTCGGTTCGCTTCGGCGATGAGGGACAGTGTTTCCCTCTTGGCCTCCACCAGCTTCTTCATGTCCTCCAGGACCCGGCCCAGATCGGAGACCACGGGATCGCTCTCCAGGTAGTTCACGGCCCGTGAAAAGTCTTCCAAGCGCCTCGAATCCACCAGATGGGCAGTGCTGGAGAAACCTTCGAGGATATCCATGCTCAGACCGTTGGCCGCCTGACTGAACATCTCGGCCATCGACCAGTTCATCTTGGTCGACAGTGCGTTAGAGAAGTCTCTGAGGACCTTTGCGTCAAGGCGGTTGAGGGCTGAGGCGACCTCGGGGAACTCCTTCGCCACTTCGTTGATTACGACGTGGGTGTCCCGGCCGGATTGAAAGGAGAGGTACTTGTCGCCCATCAGAGGTTGATGGTGCCGCTGAAGTCCCTGCCCACGTTGTAGTTCGTCTGAGCGTGTACCTCGCCGAACGTCACGGCGGAGGTCGAGTTGTCGACCGTCAGGTTGTGCTGGATGAGCCTGACCCTCCAGTAGGCGGCGATGTCCTCCAACGGGAGAGCTTCCTCCCTGAGCAGGACCGCGTGGTCGGCGGCTTCCTCCGCGTACCGGTCCTGAACTTCCCGGGGCGCACCGGAGACCAGCGCCCTGACACGTTCGCGTACGCGGTCGAGGAGCCCTGTGGCTGCGCCTGCGGCGACAGCTTCGGTGACTGCGACAGCGGCGTCAGTGGCGTTGACCATCAGAGGAAAGTATCGAAGCGGGAGATCCGTTGCAGGGAAATGCCATTTTTGCCAGGTATGGAACCGGAGCGGCTACTGGACGTGCTGGAGACGCCGACGGCTTCGGCGGCAGACGAGAACGGGGAGTCAGTCCGCGCCTTGGTGGCTGGTGACGGTTCTGCGGCACCGGGGTGCGGACGCGGCCCGCAGGGGCTGGCCGTGGAGTCTTTCACGCAAGGACCGGGCCCTGCTTGTTACGGCGTACTGACGAACGGATTTCACGATGCGCCAGCTTGCCCCGCTGTGCGCGATCTCGAGGTCCGCAGCGGACCGCATCGAGACTGCTCCTGCACCGCAGAGACGGTGAGGACCTGGTCCTCACCACCGCCGCGCGGGCCGAGCAGGACCAGACCGTGGTGTCGGCGGCCACCCGCATGCTGGTCGCGCTGGCCCGCCGGGAGCCCGGCAGCACCGAACTACTGCTCGACATACTGCCGGACGCCTTCCCGTGGGTCCGATTCCTGCCCGAGCCCGATCTCCACGCGTTCACCGTCGAACTGGTCGACACCATGCGCGCCGCCGACTCGGTCGGCAACACCGCCTCCGTGGCCCAGTTGCTCATCGCCTGGCAGCACACTGCCGAGGTCTCCTCCGACCTTGCTCTACTGGCCGCGCTGACCAGCAGTCACGACGAGGACTACGGCCCGGCACCCGACCCTCGGGACACCGCGCGACCCGGGCAGCCCGGCCCGGCCGAGTGAGGTGCCCGGCTGGGTCCTGGTCCCCGTTTCTGGACTTGCTGGTCCATTTTTCTCGGCGCACAGTGGTCCGCACCTGACCGGGAAACCGAGGACACGGAGGCTGATCATGAGCATGCGACTGGCGGGAAAGACCGCGCTGGTGACCGGATCCACCAGCAACATCGGACGGGCGATCGCCGAGGCGTTCGCCGCCGAGGGCGCGCATGTCGTCGTCTCGGGGCGGAGTGCCGAACGCGGGGCGGAGGTGGTCGAGGGGATTCGGGCGCGAGGCGGCCGCGCCGACTTCGTACGCGCCGACCTCGACGGCAGCGCCGCCGCGTCGCACGACCTGGCCGCGGAGGCGACGCGGGTGCTGGGCGGCCGTGTCGACGTACTCGTCAACAACGCCGGCATCTACCCGGCGGACACCACCCCCGCCACCGACGAGAAGACCTTCGACCGGGTCTACGCGGTCAACGTCAAGGCCCCCTTCTTCCTCACGGGGGCCGTCGCACCCGCCATGGCCGAGGCGGGCGCGGGCGCGATCATCAACCTGAGTTCGTGGATCGTACGCCTGGGCATCCCCGTCGGCGCGCTGTACAGCTCCACCAAGGGAGCCGTGGAGGCCCTGACCCGTGCCTGGGCCGCCGAGTTCGGGCCGCAGGGGGTGCGGGTGAACGCGATCTCCCCGGGGGCGGTGCTGCCGTCGGACGCCGAGGTGGCCGAGATCGGCGGCGCCATGATGAAGGGCACGCCGGCGGGCGGGATGGGCACGCCCGAGGCGATCGCGAGCGCGGCGGTGTACCTGGCCGCCGACGAGTCGTCGTTCGTGCACGGGATCGTGCTGGACGTGGACGGCGGCCGTACCGGTGTCGCGGTCGTCGCCGCCTGACGAACCCTCCGGCCGGCCGGCCCGGCGGTCATCGCGGCGTGAATAGCCCCACGGCCCGGCGGTCATCGCGGCACGACGAGCCCCACGGCCCGGCGGTCATCGCGGCACGACGAGCCCCACGGCCCGGCGGTCATCGCGGCGTGGCCGCACCGGCCGGCGTCAGGTCGCGGCGCAGGTCCGCGAGCCCCTGGTCGAGGGCGGCCCGCAGATGGTCGGAGCGGCCCGTCGCCAGCAGGATGGACACCCCTCCCTGGATCGCGGCCAGCAGCGCGGCGGCCCGTGCGTCGACGTCGAACTCGGCCGACGGGAACTCGGCCGACGGGCCCCCGGCCGCCCGCAACGCCCGGATCCCGGCCGCCAGGCTCTCCTGCCAGCGCCGCATCAACTCGGCGACGATCGCCCGTGCCCCCGGCGTCGAGCGCCCGACCTGGAGGAACAGTGACCCGAGGGGACAGGTGTCCCCCAGGATCTCGTAGCGGGCGACCACCACGTCCCGCCACCGCTCCCAGTTCTCCCAGGAGTCGAGGCAGCCCAGGTACGGCTGCTGGTCCTCCAGGACCTGGTCCGCCTCGTAGTGCGCGACGGCGAGCAGCAGTTCGTCCTTGCCGCCGGGGAAGTAGTGGAAGAGCTGGCTCTTGCTGGTGCTGGTGCGCGCCATGATGTCGTCGAGGGTGACCGAGCCGACGCCGTTCTCCCGCAGCGTGGCCGCGGCCCCCTCGACGATCCGGTGCCGGGTGGCCTTGCCCTTGGCCGTGAGTTCCCTGCGCATCGACCGGACCTCCGGAGAATGGACTGTACGGTCCACCGTACGGGCCGGCCGCCCGGAACTACCCCACCGCCAGCAGGATCGCCAGCAGCACCGCGCCCGCGACGGCCGGCGCGGCCACCTCGTAGGCCCACCGCACCGTCACGTCGCCCTGCGCCGACTCCGCCGCCTGCCTGCTCTCCAGCAGCTCCCGCAGGTCGTCCATGACCCGGTCGTTCTCCGCGCGCGTCGGCCCGGCCGCGCCGTCGGTGTCGCGCAGCGCCCGGAACCCGCCGCCGAACCCGCCGGGCATCCGCCCCGCGGCCCCCTGCCGCCCGCGCTGTGCGTCCGCCTCCGCCTTGGCCGTGCGGCGCGCGGCCTTCTTGCGGCCGCGCAGGGACACCGGGATCGACCACAGCTGGTACTTCGTACCCGACTTGGCGATCACCTCGTTCGAGTAACCGGAGCGCAGCGCGGCGACCTCCCCCCACGGCAACGTGACCACCCGGAACGGGTTGCGCACCCGCAGCCGGTCCTCGCCCGCGAACACGGCGGGCCGCAGGGTGAAGGCGACCACCAGCGGCACGACGAGGATCATCGCGGCCAGGGCGAGCCAGGGGGTGCGGCCGTGCCCGCGGATCAGCGCGTCGACGCCGAGCCAGCAGATGATGGCGAGCAGCAGGACGCCGCCGACCACCGCCATGGGTGAGCGGTAGACGCGGTCCTTGACGAGGGGCGTGGTCATGCCGCCGATTCTGCCTCAGCCCCATGACGAACGACTGATCGCCTCCACTCCCCGCGCCCCACCGCACGCCGGAAGAACCGCTCGCTCGGGGTGTACAGCCGCTACGCGCGTAGATATGCTCGGCTGGTGACCATGCCCACCACCGCACCCCACGCACTTGCTGACGTCACCGCGTCCGACAGCACGCTGCGCCGCTTCCTCCACGGGCTGCCCGGCGTCGACGCGGTCGGCCTGGAGGCGCGTGCCGCCTCGCTCGGCACCCGTTCGATCAAGACCACCGCGAAGGCGTACGCCATCGACCTCGCCATCTCGATGGTCGACCTGACGACGCTGGAAGGCGCGGACACCCCGGGCAAGGTCCGGGCGCTCGGCGCCAAGGCGGTCCACCCGGACCCCACGGACCGTACGACCCCCGCCACGGCCGCCGTCTGCGTCTACCCCGACATGGTGGCCGCCGCGAAGGAGGCCGTCGCCGGTTCGTCCGTCAAGGTCGCCTCCGTCGCGACCGCCTTCCCCGCGGGCCGCGCGGCCCTGCCGGTGAAGCTCGCCGACGTGCGGGACGCCGTGGCCGCGGGCGCCGACGAGATCGACATGGTCATCGACCGCGGCGCGTTCCTCGCGGGGAACTACCGCAAGGTGTACGACGAGATCGTCGCCGTGAAGGAGGCCTGCGGGGCCGCCGCCCGGCTCAAGGTCATCTTCGAGACCGGCGAGCTGTCGACGTACGACAACATCCGCCGGGCCTCCTGGCTCGGCATGCTGGCGGGCGCCGACTTCATCAAGACCTCCACCGGCAAGGTCGCCGTCAACGCCACCCCCGCGAACACCCTCCTGATGCTGGAGGCCGTGCGCGACTTCCGTGCGCAGACGGGCGTCCAGGTCGGCGTGAAGCCCGCCGGCGGCATCCGGACCAGCAAGGACGCGATCAAGTTCCTCGTCCTGGTCAACGAGACCGCGGGTCAGGACTGGCTGGACAACCACTGGTTCCGCTTCGGCGCCTCCTCGCTCCTGAACGACCTGCTGATGCAGCGTCAGAAGCTGGCCACCGGCCGCTACTCCGGCCCCGACTACGTGACGGTGGACTGATCACCATGGCCAAGGAAAAGATGACCACCGCTTTCGAGTACGCACCGGCGCCCGAGTCCCGCTCCGTCGTCGACATCGCCCCCTCCTACGGACTCTTCATCGACGGCGAGTTCACGGACGCGGCGGACGGCAAGGTCTTCAAGACGGTCAGCCCGTCCACCGAGGAGGTCCTCTCCGAGGTCGCCCGAGCCGGCGCCGAGGACGTGGACCGGGCCGTGAAGGCGGCCCGCAAGGCCTTCGAGATGTGGTCCGCGCTGCCGGGCTCCGAGCGGGCCAAGTACCTCTTCCGCATCGCGCGGATCATCCAGGAGCGCAGCCGCGAGCTCGCCGTCCTGGAGACCCTGGACAACGGCAAGCCCATCAAGGAGACGCGGGACGCCGACCTCCCCCTGGTCGCCGCGCACTTCTTCTACTACGCGGGCTGGGCCGACAAGCTCGACCACGCGGGCTACGGCGCGAACCCGCGGCCGCTGGGCGTCGCCGGCCAGGTCATCCCCTGGAACTTCCCGCTCCTGATGCTCGCGTGGAAGATCGCCCCGGCGCTCGCCACCGGCAACACGGTGGTCCTCAAGCCCGCCGAGACGACCCCCCTGTCCGCGCTCTTCTTCGCGGACGTCTGCCGCCAGGCGGGCCTGCCCAGGGGTGTCGTCAACATCCTCCCCGGCTACGGTGACGCGGGCGCCGCGCTCGTCGCCCACCCCGACGTGAACAAGGTCGCCTTCACCGGTTCCACCGCCGTCGGCAAGGAGATCGCCCGGACCGTCGCGGGCACCCGAAAGAAGCTCACCCTCGAACTGGGCGGCAAGGGCGCCAACATCGTCTTCGACGACGCCCCGATCGACCAGGCCGTCGAGGGGATCGTCACCGGGATCTTCTTCAACCAGGGCCAGGTCTGCTGCGCGGGTTCCCGTCTGCTCGTCCAGGAGTCGATCCACGACGAGCTGCTCGACTCCCTCAAGCGCCGCCTGTCGACGCTCCGGCTCGGCGACCCGCTGGACAAGAACACCGACATCGGCGCGATCAACTCGGCCGAGCAGCTGGCCCGGATCACCGCGCTCGCCGAGCAGGGCGAGGCGGAGGGCGCCGAGCGCTGGTCCCCGGCCTGCGAACTCCCGTCCGCGGGCTACTGGTTCGCACCGACGCTGTTCACGAACGTCACCCAGGCGCACACCATCGCCCGTGACGAGATCTTCGGCCCGGTCCTGTCGGTCCTCACCTTCCGCACCCCCGACGAGGCGGTGGCGAAGGCCAACAACACGCAGTACGGCCTCTCCGCCGGTATCTGGACGGAGAAGGGCTCCAGGATCCTGGCCGTCGCGAACAAGCTGCGCGCGGGCGTCGTCTGGTCCAACACGTTCAACAAGTTCGACCCCACCTCGCCGTTCGGCGGTTACAAGGAGTCGGGCTTCGGCCGCGAGGGCGGCCGTCACGGCCTGGAGGCATACCTCGATGTCTGACCGCAACGACCGTCTGAGCGTCTTCAAGACCTACAAGCTGTACGTCGGCGGGAAGTTCCCGCGTTCCGAGAGCGGCCGGGTGTACGAGGTGACCGACGCAAAGGGCAACTGGCTGGCCAACGCGCCGCAGTCGAGCCGCAAGGACGCCAGGGACGCGGTCGTCGCGGCCCGTAAGGCGTTCGGCGGCTGGGCCGGGGCCACCGCCTACAACCGGGGCCAGGTGCTCTACCGCGCCGCCGAGATGCTGGAGGGCCGCCGGGACCAGTTCGTGCGCGAGGTCGCCGACGCGGAGGGCCTCGGCAAGTCCAAGGCCGCCGCGGTCGTGGACGCGACGATCGACCGCTGGGTCTGGTACGCGGGCTGGACCGACAAGATCGCCCAGGTGGTCGGCGGCGCCAACCCGGTCGCGGGCCCCTACTTCAACCTCTCCTCCCCCGAACCGACGGGCGTGGTGGCCGTCCTGGCCCCGCAGGAGTCCTCGTTCCTCGGCCTGGTGTCGGTGATCGCCCCGGTGATCGCCACCGGCAACACGGCGGTCGTGGTGGCGAGCGAGCGGGCGCCGCTCCCGGCCCTCTCCCTCGCCGAGGTGCTCGCCACCTCCGACGTCCCCGGCGGCGTCGTCAACGTGCTCTCCGGCCGCACGAAGGAGATCGCGCCGACCCTGGCGTCCCACCAGGACGTCAACGCGATCGACCTCGCGGGCGCGGACGAGGCGCTGGCGAAGGAGCTGGAGATCGCGGCGGCCGACAACCTGAAGCGCGTCCTGCGCCCACAGGCTGTGGACGACTGGACGGCGACGCCCGGGACCGACCGCATGACGGCGTTCCTGGAGACGAAGACGGTGTGGCACCCGACGGGTTCCCTGGGCGCGTCGGGCTCCGCGTACTGACCACGAGCCCGAAACCGGCGAGCCGTGCTTCCCCTGCGTCCAAGGGGAGCACGGCTCTTCGTCTTCCCGCGGCGTCGGCTCCGTACAGATGAGCCGACATCCGCCGTCTCCGGGTCGGCGACCACCGGGGACGCGGCGAACCGTCGGCCGGTCAGGACGGGCCCGCGGTTCCCCGCTGCTTTCAGCCCCCCAGGAGCAACTGCCCCACCACCGGCACGTCCCCGATCGACGGGGCTTCCGCCACCGGTTCCGTCAGCGGCTTGGAGGTCAGCGGCTTGAAGTCGGCAAGCTGTGTGCCCACGCCGTTGTCCAGGGGGTCGACGCCGGTGCCCGCGAGCGGGTTGGGCTTCAGGCCCGCCACCGGTCCTGTGACGTACGGCAGCAGACCGCCCAGCGCGGTCAGTCCCGCCTGCGGGTCGACGGGGCTGACGGAGGTGGGCCGGTGCCGCACGGCGTCCTGCGCGGGCTGCGGGGCCGCGGCGGCCGTCGCGGCGCCCGCGCCGAGCGCGACGGAGGCGGTCGCCAGAGCGATCAGCGCGCGCTGGGCGGTCGGGTTCGGGGAGGACGCGGGTCGGGACATCGCTGGTGCCACCTTCGGGTGCGCTAAGTGATCGTGTCGGCACACAGGGTAGTTGAGGTGTGACTCACGCTCAAAAGCCGACCCGCGGGGTCGGCAGGAGGCTCCCCATACGTCAAACTGGTGTTCCGTGAGCATTCATCCTCCGCCCCCCGCCCGCGTCGTGCTGCTGTGCGGCCCCTCGGGTTCGGGCAAGTCCCTCGTCGCCGCCCGTTCCGGGCTTCCCGTGCTGCGTCTCGACGACTTCTACAAGGAGGGCGACGACCCGACCCTGCCGCTGGTGGCGGGGAGTTCGGACATCGACTGGGACCACCCGGAGTCCTGGGACGCGGAGGTCGCGGTCGAGGCCATCGGCCGGCTGTGCGCGACGGGTTCGGCGGGCGTGCCCGTGTACGACATCTCGCTGAGCGCCCGCACCGGTGAGGAGACCCTGCACATCGGCCGCACCCCGCTGTTCATCGCGGAGGGCATCTTCGCCGCCGAGATCGTGGAGCGCTGCCGCGAGCTGGGCCTGCTGGCCGACGCGCTGTGTCTCAGCCGGGGTCCGGTGAAGACCTTCCGGCGCCGCTTCCTGCGCGACCTCAGGGAGGGCCGCAAGTCGGTGCCCTTCCTGCTGCGCCGCGGCTGGCGGCTGATGCGCGCGGAGCGCGCGATCGTGGCCCGCCAGGTGTCCCTGGGCGCCCACCCGTGCGACCGGGACGAGGCGCTGAGCCGGATGGCGGCGGCCGCGGTGGGCCGGCAGAGCCGCGACCGCACCCAGGCCCCGGCGGCCTGAACGTCCTGGCCAAGACGGCCTGAGCGTCGCGAGTGAGGCGGCTGAGCGTCGCGGAGTGAGGCCACTGAGCGTCGTGGGCGAAGCATGAAAAAAGCGGGACTGGACGGACCCCCCGGCCCTCCAGTCCCGCTTCCCCCGTCGCTCCGCCGAACACCCCCGTGTCCCCCGTGGCGGAGCTCCCCCGTGCTTCCGAGTCCCCCCGGACTCGTTTCCCCCGTGGGTCCCCCCGGACCCTCCCCCGGGCCCCCGTTTCCCCCGGTTTCCCCGTCGGGATCCCCCCGGATCCCCTTACCTTCAGGCCACGAGCTCCCCGAAGGCGTCCTCCTCGTCACGGCCGAAGCTGAGGACCTCGTCCTCGCGCAGCCGGCGGAGCGACCGCCAGATGCTGGACTTCACCGTGCCGACACTGATGTCGAGGATCTCCGCGATCTCCGGGTCCGTGCGGCCCTCGTAGTAACGCAGGACCAGCATGGTGCGCTGGAGTTCGGGGAGCCGGGCGAGCGCCTGCCACAGGACCGCGCGCAGCTCGGTGCCGCTCATCGCGTCCGTGTCGCCGGGCGTCTCCGGCAGTTCCTCGGTCGGGTACTCGTTGAGCTTGCGGCGCCGCCAGGCGCTGATGTGCAGGTTGGTCATGGTCCGGCGCAGGTAGCCGCCGACGGCCGCCTTGTCGCTGATCCGCTCCCACGCCCGGTACGTCGAGAACAGCGCGCTCTGCAGCAGGTCCTCGGCCTCGAAGCGGTCGCCGGTCAGGTGGTAGGCGGTCGCGTACAGGGAGGCGCGGCGCTCCTGGACGTAGGCGGTGAACTCCGCCTCCGTCAGCGAGCGGCGCTCCCCCTGGTCCTCCCCGTACGCCGCTGCGCCGGTCTCCCCCGTCCCCCCGTCGACCACCGTCATGTAGGCGGTGTGCTGCCGCCCGGTGCCGCGAGCGCACCCCCGCCCGCTCACGGCACCGGACTTCTCGGAACCCCGGTGCACGTCGTGCAGACGCGTGATCACTGCGCTGGTGCTGTGACCGATCAGCGTGTTCATCTCGCGCCCCCCGTCGTGGACTTCCGGTAGTTCGGTCTGCCCGGGCTTCCCACTTGCTCGGTTGCCCGTGCCGAGAACTCTGCCGGGCCACCTTCACGGCCGTATCCGCCGACTGTCACAGACCTGTCACAGGGGTCCGGCACGGACGTTCCACAACGGGCGCACAGGGGGTGGTGCCATGCCGGTTCGGCGGCTCCGACAGCACAGGTCGTACGACAGGGCCCTCATGGGCCAGAATGAGCCCGTGCCTTCCCTGTTGCTGATCGAGGACGACGACGCCATCCGTACGGCCCTGGAGCTCTCACTGACGCGCCAGGGACACCGGGTGGCCACCGCTGCGACCGGTGAGGACGGTCTGAAGCTGTTGCGTGAGCAGCGGCCCGATCTGATCGTCCTCGACGTCATGCTGCCCGGGATCGACGGGTTCGAGGTGTGCCGGCGCATCCGGCGCACGGACCAGTTGCCGATCATCCTGCTGACCGCGCGCAGCGACGACATCGACGTGGTGGTCGGCCTGGAGTCCGGTGCCGACGACTACGTCGTCAAGCCCGTCCAGGGCCGGGTGCTGGACGCCCGGATCCGGGCGGTGCTGCGGCGCGGGGAGCGGGAGTCCACCGATTCGGCGACGTTCGGGAACGTCGTCATCGACCGGTCGGCGATGACCGTGACGAAGAACGGCGAGGACCTCCAGCTCACCCCGACGGAGCTGCGGCTGCTCCTGGAGCTGAGCCGGCGTCCCGGGCAGGCGCTGTCCCGGCAGCAGTTGCTGCGGCTGGTCTGGGAGCACGACTACCTCGGTGACTCCCGGCTGGTGGACGCGTGCGTGCAGCGGCTGCGCGCGAAGGTGGAGGACGTGCCCTCGTCCCCGACCCTGATCCGTACCGTGCGTGGTGTCGGCTACCGCCTGGACGCCCCTCAGTGACGGACCGGCAGGAGGGTTTCCGCGGCTGGGCCGCGGATCGCAAGGGAGCCGTGTCCCGGCTGCGTTTCACCAGTCTGCGGCTACGGCTCGTGGTCGTCTTCGGGCTCGTCGCGCTGACCGCCGCGGTGTCCGCGTCCGGCATCGCGTACTGGCTCAACCGCGAGGCCGTGCTCACCCGTACCCAGGACGCGGTGCTGCGCGACTTCCAGCAGGAGATGCAGAACCGGGCCGGCGCCCTGCCCGTCCATCCCACCCAGGACGAACTGCAGCGCACGGCCGGGCAGATGGCCAACAGCAGCCAGCGCTTCAGCGTGCTCCTGGTCGGCGACGGCGCCGACGGCAAGGTGGTGTACGGCAATTCGGGCGGGCTCAGCGGGTTCGCGCTGGACGAGGTGCCGGCGTCGCTGCGCAGGGCCGTCGACAAGCAGCAGAAGATCACCGACGCCAACAAGTCGGCGTACCACCTGTACTGGCAGCGCGTCGTCGACCACGGCACGCCGTATCTCGTCGCCGGGACGCGGCTGAGCGGCGGCGGACCGACCGGCTACATGATGAAGTCCCTCGAACCGGAGGCGAAGGACCTCAACTCCCTCGCCTGGTCGCTCGGTATCGCCACCGCGCTGGCGCTGATCGGCTCCGCGCTGCTCGCGCAGGCCGCCGCCACGACCGTGCTGAAGCCGGTGCACCGGCTGGGTGTCGCCGCGCGGCGGCTCGGCGAGGGCCGGCTCGACACCCGGCTGCGGGTCTCCGGCACCGACGAACTCGCGGATCTGTCACGGACGTTCAACGACGCCGCCGAGGCGCTGGAGAAACGGGTCGACGACATGGCCGCCCGCGACGAGGCGTCCCGGCGGTTCGTCGCCGACATGAGCCACGAGCTGCGCACCCCGCTCACCGCGATCACCGCCGTGACGGAGATCCTGGAGGAGGAGCTGGAGGCGGAGTCCGGTTCCATCGACCCGATGATCGAGCCCGCCGTCCGGCTGGTGGTCAGCGAGACGCGCCGCCTCAACGACCTCGTCGAGAACCTGATGGAGGTCACCCGCTTCGACGCCGGCACGGCCCGCCTCGTCCTCGACGACGTCGACATCGCCGACCAGATCACCGCCTGCATCGACGCCCGCGCCTGGCTGGACGCGGTGGACCTGGACGCCGAGCGCGGCATCCACGCCCGCCTCGACCCGCGCCGCCTCGACGTCATCCTCGCCAACCTGATCGGCAACGCGCTCAAGCACGGCGGCTCGCCGGTGCGGGTGTCGGTGCGGATGGACCAGCAGGAGGGCGGCGAACTGGTGATCGCGGTCCGCGACCACGGTCCCGGTATCCCCGAGGACGTGCTCCCGCACGTCTTCGACCGGTTCTACAAGGCCAGCGCCTCCCGGCCGCGCTCCGAGGGCAGCGGCCTGGGCCTGTCCATCGCGACGGAGAACGCCCGCATCCACGGCGGTTCGATCACCGCCGCCAACTCCCCCGAGGGCGGCGCGGTGTTCACGCTCCGGCTGCCCCGGGACGCCTCGGCGCTGACCGAGGAGACGAAGGACGCCGGGGACGCCGGGGACGCCGGGGGGACCGGGGACGCCGGGGAGAAGGGCGCGTGATGCACGTACGAAGACTCCTGGGCGTCGCCGCGCTCGCGCTCGCGCTCGCCGGGTGCGGGATCCGGGCGACGGAGGTGCCGACCGACTTCGGCGGGGCGCCGTCGCGGGTGCCGTGCTCGATGACCCAGCCCGATCTGTCGGCGCAGTCCTCGCAGGGGGTGCCGGTGCAGGTGTTCCTGCTGTGCGGGGCCTCGCTGGTGACCGTCGACCGGGAGGTGCGCGTCCCCGACGGCACGGCGGTCGCCAAGCGGCGGGTGATCGTCGCCCAGGGGCTGCTGGACCAGCTCGCGGAGACGCCGTCGGCCGCCGAGCAGGAGGCGGGCTACACGACGTACGTGCGCGGCGGGATGAGCGTCGGCGGGCCGCGGCGCGGGGACCCCGACGACACGCTGCGGCTGAGCACGTCGCCGCCGCAGCTGACGTCGTACGCCCTCGCCCAGATCGTGTGCACGCTGTCCGACTCGGCGGCCGCGGAAGGCGACGGGTCGGTGATCCTCGGGGGTCCGGGGCCGGAGCCGTTGCGGCGGTACGCGTGCACGGACGCGGTGCGGAACTCTCCGAGCGGGAACCGGCCGCCGTCCGGTGAGGTCACTTCCGGGTGAGGGGGGCCGGGGCGCCCAGTGGGGTACCACCTCGGGTTGTGGGGCGGGTGCCGGTCGCATTCGGTTGATCGCGCCCGCGCGGCGGTAGCCGCATATCGAATACAGTCCCGCGCCCCTTTCAGGGGCGCTGTCGGGGGCGCGTGTTGGAGGGCTCACGCCCCGGTCCGGAACCGTTCGGGTGCGCGGGGGCGTCTTGAGGGGCGTGCAGCGTCAAGGGTTCATCGGCGGGAGCGCCGGGATTCGGGTCCGTGCGGCAGGGGGTGTTCTCCTCGCCGCACACCTCGCGCTCGTCGCCTGGCTGATGCTGCGCCCGCTGGACGTGCCCTGGGTGATGCCCGCCAACCTGCATCCGTTCGCCGGCATCCGGGCCGACCTGGCGCTGGGCCCGCGCGAGGCGGTGCACCGCATCGGTGAGGGGCTCGCGCTGCTCGCACCGCTGGGGGTGCTGCTGCCGATGGCGAACGGCAGGGTCCGCGTCTCCCCGCTCGGTTCCCTGGTCGGCACGGCCACCACGGCCGCCCTGCTCTCGCTGGGCATCGCCCTGTTGCAGACCGGGGTGCCCGGCCGGGTGGTGGACGTCGACTCGATCCTGCTGAACACCGTCGGTGTGGTCGTCGCGCACCTCGCGGTGGTCCCGGCGGCCCGGGCCCGGCTCCGCCGCAGGCACCGGCGGGAGCGGTCGGCCGCCGTCCTCCAGGAGGACCCGGCTCAGGGTCGTACCCCGACGATTCCCAGGGTCGGGATCGCCCCGTAGAGCGACGCTTCGACCCGGTTCGTCTCCGTACCGTGGTGGACAGACGAGGGGCCGTACGGGCCTTCTCGCACCGGACGCTCACGAAGGAGCCGCAGATGTCCAGCCTCGCCCGCCCCACCCACGGCCGCATGATCGGCGGAGTGTGCGCCGCGCTGGCCCGGCGCTTCGGCACCTCCGCCACCACGATGCGGGTGGTCTTCCTGCTGTCCTGCCTGCTGCCCGGCCCGCAGTTCCTGCTCTACATAGCCCTGTGGATCCTCCTCCCCTCGGAGGAGAAGGCCGCCGCCTGGTGATCCCCCGGTACGACAACGCCGTCGGGGCGCCCCGGAACGGTCCGGGGCGCCCCGACGGTGTCACCGCCCGGCCGGGGAGAGGGTCAGCCGAGCGGAATCCCGTTGACCGGCAGGCCGTGGGTGGGCAGGCCCTGCACCGGCAGTCCGCCGAGGAGGCCGGCCACCGGCTTGGTCGGGCCGCCGGCGAGGACCTGCCGGACGGCGGGCTGGACGGCGGTCAGTCCGGCACCGAGGGCGCTCTGCCCCTGCGTCACGGCCTCCCCGGCACCCGGCAGCGCCTTGGAGACGTTCTCGGCCGGCAGCGTCTTGGTGACGGTGTCCAGGGCCTGGGAGGAGTCCGGGACGGCCGGGGCCGCGTTGGCCGCGCCCGCGCCGACGGCGGCGAAGGCGGCACCGAGGGCGGCGACACCGAGGGTCTTGGCAGCAGACTGCTTCATCGTTGATGCGTCCTTGGAATGCGGTGACGAGGGATCGATAACATGCTGAGCGGTCCACGACCGTAAACATGGCGGACCGCCCGCCGCAAACAACGAAATGCGGACGGCTTGTGAAAGCCCGCCCGCATTCCGCACCCCGTCCGGATGCCGCGTCAGCCCTTCGGATCGACAGAACCGCTGGTGGAAGCGGTCTGCCTGAACAGCCATTCGGATTTCAGCTCTGCATATCCGGGCTTGACGACGTCATTGATCATGGCAAGGCGTTCATCGAAAGGAATGAACGCTGATTTCATCGCATTGACGGAGAACCACTGGAGGTCGTCGAGCGTGTAACCGAACGCCTCGACGAGGTGCTCGAATTCCCGGCTCATACTGGTGCCGGACATGAGACGGTTGTCCGTATTGACGGTGGCGCGGAAGTGCAGCCGGCGGAGCAGTCCGATCGGGTGGCCGGCGTAGGAGTCGGCGGCTCCGGTCTGGAGGTTGGAGCTGGGGCACAGCTCCAGCGGGATCCGCTTGTCACGGACGTAGGAAGCGAGCCGGCCGAGCCTGACCGTGCCGTCGTCGTCGACCTGGATGTCGTCGATGATCCGCACGCCGTGCCCGAGCCGGTCGGCGCCGCACCACTGCAGGGCCTGCCAGATGGACGGCAGTCCGAAGGCCTCACCCGCGTGGATGGTGAAATGATGGTTCTCGCGCTTGAGGTACTCGAAGGCGTCGAGGTGCCGGGTGGGCGGGTAACCGGCCTCGGCGCCGGCGATGTCGAAGCCCACGACGCCCAGGTCCCGGTAGCGGTTGGCGAGTTCGGCGATCTCCAGGGAGCGGGCCGCGTGCCGCATGGCGGTGAGCAGGGCGCCGACCCGGATCCGCCGGCCGCCCTCCCGGGCGAGGGCCTCGCCCTGCCGGAAGCCCTCGTTGACGGCCTCGACGACGTCCTCCAGGGTCAGCCCCTGTTCCAGGTGCTGCTCGGGGGCGTAGCGCACCTCGGCGTAGACGACGCCGTCCTCGGCCAGGTCCTCGGCGCACTCGCGCGCGACCCGGACCAGCGCGTCCCGGGTCTGCATCACGCCGACGGTGTGCGAGAAGGTCTCCAGGTACCGCTCCAGCGAGCCGGAGTCGGCGGCCTCCCGGAACCAGATGCCGAGCTTGTCGGGGTCGCTCTCCGGGAGCTGGGTGTACCCGGTCTCCCGGGCGAGATCGGCGACCGTGCCGGGACGCAGGCCGCCGTCGAGGTGGTCGTGCAGCAGAACCTTGGGCGCCCGGCGGATCTGGTCCGGCGTCGGGGTGTTCGCGGTGCTCTGGCTCGTCATTTCCGCACTGTAACTCCTACGCGCGTAGATCGCCCGGCACCCGACTTTTTCCCTCTCCGTCGATACGCAACGGTGACCCCACGGACAGGTCAGGTCCACCGCGACTTCTGACACTGTTCTGTCATGGCACAGCAAGCGACACCGGTGCGAACGGCCAGACTGGGCAGGGCAGTCGGCCAGGAGCCGACGACGGTGAGCGGAGCGGTCCTGCTGCTCCCGGGCGGCGAGGAGAACTCCGCGCGCAAGCCGTCCCTCGTATGGGCGACGGCGTTCGTCCGCGCGCTCGGCCGCAGGCTCGCCCGCGACGGCCGCGACGAGGGCCTCGCCGCGCATGTCGTCCATTACCGCTACCGCGGCTGGAACGGCAGCGAGGCGCACCTCGCGGGCGACGCGAACTGGGCGGCCGACGAGGTGGTACGGCGGTACGGCGACGTGCCCGTCTGCCTGCTGGGCGTCGGGATGGGCGGCCGGGCGGCGCTGCGTGCGGGGGGCCACGAGGCCGTCAACTCGGTGGTGTCCATCGCCCCGTGGCTGCCGGAGGCGGATGTGGCGGCGCCTGACGAACCGGTTCGGCAGCTGGCGGGTCGCCGGGTGCTGATCGTGCACGGCACGAATGACGAACGGACCGATCCGGAGCTGTCGTTCCGGCTGGCGGCGCGGGCGAAGAAGGCGAACCGGGAGGTGTGCCGGTTCGAGGTGCACTCCGACGGGCACGGGTTGCATCAGCACCGGGACGAAGTGCTCGCGCTGGCCTCGGACTTCGTGATGGGGGCGTTGTACGGGTGTGCGGTGTCGCGGCCGGTGGAGGATGCGCTGGCCGCGCCGCCGCCGATCGGGTTGCGGATGCCGTTGGCTGCGGGGTTCGGGAAGTCGTTGAGGCGGTAGGGGGTGGGGGGTTCGTGGGTGTTCGGGGTGCGGGTGCGTGGTGGCTGGTCGCGCAGTTCCTCTCCCAGCCTTCGACCGGGGGTACCCCCAGCGCCCCTGAAGGGGCGCCTGCACACTAGGTCGGGAGCAAGTTGCCTCTTCTTGAGAGCAGGAACTTCTTGAAGGCGGCCACCGGTGGGGTGTCCGGGTGGCCCTCCAGCCAGGCCACGCCGATCTCCCGCGCCGCTCTCGGGGCCGTGACCGTCAGTTCGACGACTCCGGGGCGGGGGAAGGCGGGTGGCGGGAGGAGGGCCACCCCCAGCCCCGCCGCCACCAGGCCCCGCAGTGTCTCGGCCTCCTCCCCCTCGAACGCGATACGCGGCCTGAAGCCGGCCTCCTGGCACAGGTCGTCGGTGATGCGGCGCAGGCCGTAGCCCGGTTCCAGGGTCACGAAGGTCTCCTCGGCCGCCTCCACCAGGCGGACGCGTCTGCGGGTGGCCAGGCGGTGGTCGGCCGGGACCACCAGGCGGAGTTTCTGTTCGTCCAGGCGGCGGGCCACCAGGTCGGGCGCGTCCGGGACCGGGGAGGTCAGGCAGAGGTCCAGCTCCCCCGCGCGGAGCTTCTCCAGCATCGCCTCGCCGTAGTTCTGGACGAGGCTGAAGCGGATCCGGGGATGGTCGAGCCGGAACGCCTGGAGCAGGCCGGGGACCGTCTCCGCGCCCATGGTGTGCAGGAAGCCGAAGGCGACCTTGCCGGTGGCGGGGTCGGCGTCGGCACGTACCTCGTCGGCGGCGCGCCGCACCTCGGCGAGGGCGCGTTCGACCGAGGTGAGGAAGGTGCGGCCGGCGGGGGTCAGCGAGACGGTGCGGCCGTGGCGGCTGAAGAGGTCGACGCCGAGGTCCTCCTCCAGGCGGGCCACCGCGCGGGAGAGGGTGGACTGGGGGACGCCCAGCTCCTGCGCGGCCCTGGTGACGTGCTCCGTGCGGGCCACTCCGGCGAAGTACGCGAGGCGGGGCGCCAGCGACATCGTCATGTCTTCTGTGTCACTGGACGGTGACAGCCGCCCCGCCGACCTCTGCTGATGCTCCATGGGAACGATTATGGCGATTCCATGCATTGGACGGATCAACAAGGGGTCCGTACGTTCGAAGCATGTCTCCCGCCAGTACCGAGGCGTCCACCAGCGTGGTCGCCGTCCCGTCCGCTCCTCCCGCCGACTCCCGGCTGACCCCGGGCGGTCCCGGCTACCGCCGGATGAGCTTCGCGCTCTTCCTCGCCGGTGTCGCGACCTTCGCCCTCCTCTACTCCACGCAGGCGCTGCTGCCCCTGATCTCCGACGGCTTCGGGGTCAGCGCGAGCGACGCCAGCTGGACGGTGGCGGCGGCGACCGGCGGTCTGGCGCTGTTCGTCATCCCGATGAGCGCCCTGTCCGAGCGTTTCGGGCGCCGTACGGTCATGACGGCGTCGCTGGCGGTGGCGGTGACCGTCGGCCTGCTGGTCCCCTTCGCGCCCTCGCTGGCCGTGCTGGTCGTGCTCCGCGGCGTCCAGGGCGCGGCGCTGGCGGGTCTGCCGGCCTCGGCGCAGGCCTACCTGGCGGAGGAGGTCCGCCCGAAGGCGCTGGTGACGGCCATCGGCCTGTTCGTCGCGGGCAACAGCGTCGGCGGGATGAGCGGCCGGGTCATCACCGGCTGGGTGGCACAGGAGTGGGGCTGGCGGGTCGCCGTCGGCACCATCGGCGTGGTCGCGGTCGGCTGCGCGGTGGCCTTCCGGCTGCTGCTGCCCGCCCCGCGGCACTTCACGGCGGGCTCGCTGCACCCGCGCCGTCTGCTCGGCACGGTCCGCGACCACCTCGCCAACCCGCTGCTGCGCCGCCTGTACGCGATCGGCGCGCTCTTCATGACCGTCTTCGGCGGTGTCTACACGGTGATCGGCTACCGCCTGACCGAGGAGCCGTTCTCGCTCCCCCAGGGCATCATCGGCTCGATCTTCCTGGTGTACCTGGTCGGCACGGTGTCGGCGTCCGCGGCGGGCCGGCTGGTGGGCCGCCTCGGCCGCCGGGGCGCCCTCTACCTGGGCGGCGGTACGACCGCCACCGGCCTGCTGCTCTCCCTGGCCGACTCGCTCCCGCTGGTCCTGCTCGGCCTCGTCCTGATCACCGCGGGCTTCTTCGCGGGCCACGCGGTGGCCTCCTCCGCGGTCAGCAAGACGGCGACCCACGGCCGGGCCCAGGCCTCGGCCCTCTACCAGTCCGCGTACTACATCGGCTCCAGCGCGGGCAGCACGGTCGGCGCGCTGGCGTTCCACGCCCAGGGCTGGTCGGGCACGGTGAGCGTCGGCCTCCTGGCGGTAGCGGGTGTGGTCACCATCACGGTCCTCGGCTCCCTGGCGGCCCGCCGCCACGTCATGGCCGGCGCCCACTGAAGCGCCCCGAAAGGGGCGCTGGGGGTCCCCCCGGCCGAAGGCTAGGGGGGAGGAACTGCGCGACCAACCCCCGCGGCGCCGCACTCGCAACCGGAACCCGCACCCCACCCCCCTAGGGCCGACCCAGCCCCACCTGCACGTTCCCGAACAACGGCCGCCATTGTCAGTCCCCTGCGCTAGCTTTCAAGTGCTGGAGCGCGAAGGCGCGTGAAAAGGCCACGTGGGGTGGGTGGACGGCATGACCAACAGCACGGCGACCGCGGAGCTGGACGTCGCACTGGAGAAGCACCGGACCGAGCTGACCGGGTACTGCTACCGGATGCTCGGCTCCTCCTTCGAGGCCGAGGACGCCGTGCAGGACACGCTGGTGCGGGCCTGGCGGAGCTACGCCACGTTCGAGGGCCGCTCCAGCCTGCGGTCGTGGCTGTACCGGATCGCGACCAACGTCTGCCTGGACATGCTGAACGCGGGCACCAAGCGGGCCCGCCCGATGGACCTGTCCGAGTCGACGCCGCTGGCCCAGGCGGCGCTCTCCCCCCGCCCCGACAACACCTGGCTGGAGCCGGTGCCGGACGCGCGCGTCCTGCCGACCGTGGACGACCCGGCGGAGGCGGCCGTGGCCAAGGAGTCCATCCGGCTGGCGTTCATGGCCGCGCTCCAGCAGCTGCCGCCCAAGCAGCGGGCGGTGCTCATCCTGCGCGAGGTACTGGCCTGGAAGGCGAGCGAGGTCGCCGAACTGCTCGGCACCTCGGTCGCCTCGGTGAACAGCGCCCTGCAGCGGGCCCGGGCCACGCTGGCGGAGCAGCAGCAGTCGGGCGCCGCCGCCGAGGTCTCCGACCCGCTGGACGAGGAGCAGCAGAAACTCCTCGAGCGCTATGTCGCGGCCTTCGAGGGGTACGACATGACGGCGCTGACGGCGCTCCTGCACGAGGACGCCGTCATGACGATGCCGCCGTTCGACCTGTGGCTCACCGGTCACGACGACATCGCCGGTTTCATGACCACCCTCGGCTCGGCCTGCGAGGGCTCCCGGCTGTTCCCGGTCCAGGTCAACGGCCTGCCCGGGTTCGCGCAGTACAAGCCCGACCCGGACACCGGCGGCTGGACCCCGTGGTCGATCCAGGTCCTGGAGATCTCAGACGGACGGCTGACCGGGTTCCACTTCTTCCTCGACACCAAGCGCTGGTTCCCGCTCTTCGACCTCCCCCTCCAGCTGGATGCGGAGTCCGACGAACCGGAGCAGGGAGCGTAGCGCGGGGTCGGGGTCGCGCAGTCGTATGCGGCCACCGGCCCGGCGGGCGGTCAGCTCCAGCCGGGCCAGCAGGTCGACGGCCGCGAGGCCCGGCGGTCCCAGACCGCCGACGTCGCAGACGACGGTCCGGGTCCCGCCGCCCCGCAGCAGCGCCCGCACGTCGTCACAGAGCCCCGGCACCTCGTCCCTGGCGACGGGGCCGGCCAGCACGAGCACGGCGGGGGTCACGGCATCCACGAGCGGTAGACCGGTGAGGACCCGGCAACTCATCGGTACGCGCGGTGTCCGCAAGGATCACAAGGTTGACCTGCACCTGACCGGCACCAGAGGGTCAGGTGTATGTCCCACAGATCCGCACCGCCCCTGGCACCCACCCGCATACCCGACGGCCTTCCGCGCGCCGAGGGGGTCCCGTGCAGGGGGTGCTGAGCGGCTTCGCGGTGATCGCGATCGTGATCGGCGTCGGTTACGTCCTAGGCCGCGGCGGCCACCTCGGGGCGAACGGCCGCGAGGTCCTCACGAAGCTCGCCTTCCACGTCGCCTCCCCCGCGCTCCTGTTCACCACCCTCGCGAAGGCCGACCTGGCGGTGGTCTTCTCCAGCCGCCTCCTGGTGACGGCCCTGTCCACGGCAGCGGCGGCGGGCGCGTTCGTGACGGTGGGTGTCGTACGGGGCTGGGGTGTGGGCCGTACGACGATCGGCGCGCTGTGCTCCAGCTACGTCAACTCCGGCAACCTCGGTATCCCGATCGCGGTGTACGTGCTGGGCGACGCGTCGCTGGTGGCCCCGGTGCTGCTGTTCCAGGTGGTGCTGCTCACCCCGGTCGCCCTGACGGTGCTCGACCTGTCTGGCGCGGGCGAGAAGGGCCCCTGGTGGCGCCGCCTGCTGACCCCGCTGCGCAATCCGATCGCCATCGGCTCCCTCACCGGCGTCGCGGTCTCGGGTCTCGGGATCCACGTCCCGGGCCCGGTCATGGACCCCCTGACCCTGATCGGCAACATGTCCGTCCCGGCGGTCCTGCTCGCCTTCGGCATCTCCCTGCGCGGCAGCAGACTCCCCGGCCGGGGCCGCGAACGCCACCCGGTGTTCCTGTCGGTGGCCCTGAAGGCGGTGGGCCAGCCGCTGGCCGCGTGGGCCCTGGCGTCGGCCGTCTTCGACCTGCACGGGGCGCCCCTGCTGGACGTGACGGTGACCTCGGCGCTCCCGGCCGCGCAGAACCTGTACACGTACGCGAGCACCTACCGGGTCGGCGAGGAACTGGCCCGCGACTCGATCCTGCTGTCGACGGTGCTGTCGGTGCCGGTGCTGGTCGTGGTGGCGGCGCTGCTGGGATGACGCGCCGGTCAGTCGGCGGGGAACTCCGCGGTGTCGATCGTGAGGCCGAACGGCTCCGGCAGCTTGATGGGGTCGCCGAACTTGACCGCGCTGAGGACCCGGTAGACATCGCCCTTCGGCTCGCCGTAGAGCGTCGCGGTGGGGCCACCGGGGGCCCAGCGGTCGATCAGGAGGTAGAGCGGGATGCCCGCGGTGGCGTAGGCGGCGGGCTTGCTGACGCGGTCGTGGCGGGCGTTGGACTTGGAAGTGACCTCGACGACCAACTCGGCCAGCGCGGCCGGGATGTGGGATTCCGCCTCCGCACAGTCCTGCACGGGTGCCACCAACAGGTCCGGGATGAGCATGCCCAGACGCGACGGCACCGCGATGGCGAGAGTCTGGAAGATCTCCAAGTCCTCGGGAACCACGCTGTAGAGGCGGCGCTGGATGCGCGCCGCGATCACGTTGTGGCGGGATGCGGGAGCAGGTGACACGGTGACGATCCCCTCGATGATCTCCACCTTGCTGCCCTCAGGCCATTCCATCTCCTCCCAGAACTGGACGAGTTCGTCCCAGCTCTGCTCGGGGTCGTGGCCCACGGTGAGTGCGCTCATGGCGGTCTCCTTCGGTTGCGTCACCGATCTCAGCATGCCGAACGGGACCGGCGCAGGTCCACCGATCCCGTTCACCCGATCGAGCAATCCCCTGGTCAGGCGATACGTTCCAGCACGACCGGCGACGCCGTGAAGTCCGTACCGGCCGCCTCGATGTCGTAGGAACCCTCGACCGCCTGGAGTGCGTACTCGAAGCGTTCGGGGGTGTCCGTGTGGAGGGTGAGGAGGGGCTGGCCCGCGGTGACGGTGTCGCCGGGCTTGGCGTGGAGTTCGACGCCCGCGCCCGCCTGCACCGGGTCCTCCTTGCGGGCGCGGCCCGCGCCGAGGCGCCAGGCGGCGACGCCGACGCCGTAGGCGTCGAGGCGGGTCAGGACGCCCGAGGAGGCGGCCTTCACCACGTGCTGCTCCTTCGCCACCGGCAGGACCGCGTCCGGGTCGCCGCCCTGGGCCGCGATCATCCGGCGCCAGACGTCCATCGCCGAACCGTCGGCCAGCGCCTTCGCCGGGTCGGCGTCGCGGATGCCCGCCGCGTCGAGCATCTCCCGGGCCAGGGCGATCGTCAGCTCGACGACGTCGGCCGGGCCGCCGCCCGCCAGGACCTCCACCGACTCGCGGACCTCCAGGGCGTTGCCCGCGGTCAGGCCGAGCGGGGTGGACATGTCGGTGAGGAGCGCGACCGTCTTCACGCCGTGGTCGGTGCCGAGGCCCACCATGGTCGAGGCCAGCTCGCGGGCGTCCTCGACGGTCTTCATGAAGGCGCCGGTGCCGACCTTCACGTCCAGGACCAGGGAGCCGGTGCCCTCGGCGATCTTCTTCGACATGATCGAGGAGGCGATCAGCGGGATCGCCTCGACCGTGCCGGTGACGTCGCGCAGGGCGTAGAGCTTCTTGTCGGCGGGGGCCAGGCCGTCGCCCGCCGCGCAGATCACGGCGCCGGTCGTGTCCAGGACGTTCAGCATCTCCTCGTTGGAGAGCAGGGCGCGCCAGCCGGGGATCGACTCCAGCTTGTCCAGGGTGCCGCCGGTGTGGCCGAGGCCGCGGCCGGAGAGCTGCGGGACGGCCGCGCCGCAGGCGGCGACGAGGGGGGCGAGCGGCAGCGTGATCTTGTCGCCGACGCCGCCGGTGGAGTGCTTGTCGGCCGTCGGGCGGGACAGGGCGGAGAAGTCCATGCGCTCGCCGGACGCGATCATCGCGGCGGTCCAGCGGGCGATCTCGCGGCGGTTCATGCCGTTGAGCAGGATGGCCATCGCGAGCGACGACATCTGCTCGTCGGCCACCTCGCCCCGCGTGTACGCGTCGATGACCCAGTCGATCTGCTCGTCGGTGAGTTCACCGCGGTCCCGCTTGGTGCGGATGACGGAGATGGCGTCCATGGCCATGACGTTCCCTTCGAAGCATTGCGAAGCGCACGGCCCCTCCGCGCGGACGGGCGGGGAGGGGCCGTACGGGATTACTTGGTGAGATGGGCCGGGCCGAAGGCCTGGGGCAGCATCTCGGAGAGGGGCAGGACGCCCTCCGGGGTGTCCAGGAGGAGGTCCGGGCCGCCGAACTCGTAGAGCAGCTGGCGGCAGCGGCCGCACGGGACGAGCAGTCCGCCCGTGCCGTCCACGCAGGTGAAGTGCGTGAGCCGGCCGCCACCGGTGCGCTGGAGCTCGGAGACCAGTCCGCACTCGGCGCACAGGCCGAGGCCGTACGACGCGTTCTCCACGTTGCAGCCGGAGACCGTACGGCCGTCGTCCACCAGGGCCGCGACCCCGACCGGGAAGCCGGAGTACGGGGCGTAGGCGTGGGACATGGCCTCCCGTGCCTCGGCCCGCAGGGCCTCCCAGTCGAGCCCGGCGCCGGGCGTCACTTGCCCTGTCCCTTCCGGTACGGCAGGCCGTCCGCCTTCGGCATCCGCAGGGACTGCGCGGACAGCGAGAGCACCAGCAGGGTGACGATGTACGGGGTCGCGGTCACGAGCTGACGCGGGACCTCGTTGGTGGAGGCGTACCAGACGAACATCAGGGCCGAGATGACGATCGTGGCGACGGCCGGGACGTACTTCTTGCGCCAGGCGAGGTAGGCCGCGCCGAACACCAGCAGGATCGCGATCAGCAGGATCAGCGCGTGGACGTTCACCGTGCCGCCGCGCAGGTTGAGGCTGTCGGTGTAGCCGAACAGGCCGGCGCCGAGGGCGAGGCCGCCCGGCATCCAGTTGCCGAAGATCATCGCGGCGAGACCGATGTAGCCGCGGCCGGCCGTCTGGCCGTCCAGGTAGACGTTGGAGGCGACGATGGAGAGGAACGCGCCGCCCAGGCCGGCGAAACCGCCGCTGATGATCACGGCGATGTACTTGTACTTGTAGACGTTGACGCCGAGGGACTCGGCCGCGACCGGGTTCTCGCCGCAGGAGCGCAGCCGCAGGCCGAAGGCCGTGCGCCACAGCACCCACCACGTGATCGGGACCAGGGCGACCGCGACGACGGTCAGCGGGGAGAGGTCGGTCAGCAGACCGCCGACCAGGCCGGCGACGTCCGAGATCAGGAACCAGTGCTTCCCGTTGAGCGTGTCCAGCCAGTCGGACAGGCCGGGGACGCTGAAGGTGCCCAGTGAGTCGATCGGCGGGGACTGCTTGGAGGAGCCGCCGGGGGCGTTCTCGAAGGTGAACTTGGAGAGGTAGCGGGTGGCGCCCAGGGCGAGGATGTTCAGGGCCACACCGGAGACGATGTGGTTGACGTTGAAGGAGACGGTGGCGACGGCGTGCAGCAGGGCGCCGAGCGCACCGCCGAGGATGCCGAAGACCACGCCGACCCACGGGCCCCACTGGTACCCGGCCCAGGCGCCGAACCAGGTGCCGAGGATCATCATGCCTTCGAGGCCGATGTTGACGACGCCCGCGCGCTCGGCCCACAGGCCGCCGAGACCGGCGAGGCCGATCGGGACGGCGAGGCGCAGCGCGGTGGACATCTGGCCGGTCGAGGTGATGCCCTCGGCGCCGGTGATGATGCGCACGGCCGAGGTGAGGACCAGGACTCCCGCGATGACCAGCAGGAGTACCGGGAGCGACATTCGGCGGCCGCCCTTGCCGGGCTGGGTCGCCTGCGGCTTGGCGATGGTCGCGGTGGACATCAGGCCGCCACCTCCTTCTTGGTGTTCTGGGCGGCGGCCGCGGCGAGCTCCGCGCCGACCTGGCGCTGCTGGCGGCGCAGGCCCCACTGGCGTACGGCTTCGTAGGAGATGACGACGGAGAAGACGATCAGGCCCTGCATGATCGTGGCGATCTCCTTCTCGTACGCCACCGGGGTGGCGTAGTCGAGGGCGGGCGAGGCCTTGTCGAGGAAGGCCCACAGGAGGGCGGCGAAGGCGATGCCGCCGGGGTTGTTGCGGCCGAGCAGGGCGATGCCGATGGCGGTGAAGCCGAGGCCGGCCGGGAAGTCCAGGCTGTAGGTGTGGGAGTCGCCGAGCAGCAGCGGGAGGCCCGCGAGGCCGGAGACGGCACCGGAGATCAGCATGGAGATCAGGACCATGCGCTTGGCGTCGACGCCGGAGGCCGCGGCCGCCGACTCGGAGGCGCCGGTGGCGCGCAGGTCGAAGCCGAAGCGGGTGCGGTTGAGGACCACCCAGTAGGCGACGCCGAGGGCGATGGCGACGAAGACCATCCCGTAGATCTCGCCGACGTCGGAGCCCAGGTTGATGCCCGGGAACCAGCCGGACTTCTTCATCACGCCGGTCGTCATGTTGTTGCCGACCTGGACGCCCCACACGTTGGAGAGGGTGACGTATCCGATCAGGCTGGTGGCGATGGCGTTCAGCATGATCGTGGCGACGACCTCGCTGACCCCTCGGGTGACCTTGAGGACGCCCGCGATGCCGGCCCAGAAGGCGCCGGTGAACATGGCGACCAGGAGCAGCATCGGGATCTGCAGGAAGGCGGGCAGGCCGATGTTGGCGCCGACCACGGCCGTCATCACGGCGGCGAGCCGGTACTGGCCGTCGACGCCGATGTTGAACAGGTTCATGCGGAAGCCGAGGGCGACCGCGATGGCCGCGATGTAGTACATCGCCGCCTGGTTGACGATCAGGACCTGGATGTCCGAGTACGGCAGCTGCTGGAGCATCAGCACGTACGGCTCGAACGGGTTGCGGTTCGAGGCCAGCAGCACGATCGACGTCAGGGCGATCGCCAGGACGAGCGCGATGACCGGGCCGGCCACCGCGAGGAGCACCCGCTCCTTGTCGAACTTCTTCATCGGTCCTGGTCCTCCCCGGACACACCGTCGGAATCGTGATGCTCCAGGTGGCCGGTGACGGCACCTGTCATGGCCGAGCCCAGTTCCTCGGGCGTGATGGTGGCCGGGTCGGCGTCCGCGACCAGCTTTCCGTCGTAGATCACCCGCAGGGTGTCCGACAGGCCGATCAGCTCGTCGAGGTCGGCGGAGATCAGCAGCACGGCCAGGCCCTCGCGGCGGGCGTCGCGGATGCGGTCCCAGATCTGCGCCTGGGCGCCGACGTCCACACCGCGGGTGGGGTGGGCGGCGATCAGGAACTTCGGGCTGTGGCTCATCTCGCGGCCGACGATCAGCTTCTGCTGGTTGCCGCCGGAGAGGGAGGCGGCGGTGACGTCGATGCCGGGGGTGCGGACGTCGTACTCCTCGACGATCCGGCGGGTGTCGGCCTGGGCACCCTTGATGTCGAGCCAGAAGCCCCTCGCGTTGGGCTTCTCGGTGACGTGGCCGAGGATGCGGTTCTCCCAGAGCGGGGACTCCAGGAGCAGGCCCTGGCGGTGCCGGTCCTCGGGGATGTAGCCGACGCCGGCCTCGCGGCGCTTGCGGGTGGCCCAGCCGGTGACGTCCTCGCCGAGGAACTCGATCGCGCCGGAGTCGGCGTGCCGGGTGCCGATGAGCGCGTCGATCAGCTCGGTCTGGCCGTTGCCCTCGACGCCGGCGATGCCCATGACCTCACCGGCGTGGATGGTGAAGGTGACGTCGTCGAGGACGCGCTTGGCGCCGTCGCCGGGCTCCGCGATCAGCACGCCGGTGCCGCCGCTGGCCGCGGGGGCGGGCTCCGCCTCGGGACCGAGGGAGGCGCCGGCGGCGTAGACGGTGAGGTTCCGCACGGTGATGACGGCCTGGTCGGTGACCGTGGACTCGGCGGTCTCCGGGGTGGGCAGCTCGCTGCCGACCATCAGCTCGGCGAGCTGGCGGGGGGTGGTCTGGGAGGGGATCGCGGTGCCGACGGTCGTACCGCGCCGGATGACGGTGATGTCGTCGGCGACGGACAGCACCTCGCCCAGCTTGTGGGAGATGAAGATGACCGAGAGGCCCTCGGACTTCAGCTCGCGCAGGTTGTCGAAGAGCGCGTCGACCTCCTGCGGGACCAGGACGGCGGTGGGCTCGTCGAGGATCAGGGTCTTGGCGCCGCGGTAGAGGACCTTGAGGATCTCCACGCGCTGCCGGTCGGCGACGCCGAGGTCCTCGACCAGGGCGTCCGGGCGGATGCCGAGGCCGTAGCGGTCGGAGATCTCGCGGATCTTCTTCTTGGCGTTGCCGCCGATGCCGTACAGCTTCTCGCTGCCGAGCACCACGTTCTCCAGCACGGTCAGGTTGTCGGCCAGCATGAAGTGCTGGTGGACCATGCCGATGCCGCGCGCGATGGCGTCGGCCGGGGACGAGAAGGTGACCTGCTCGCCGTCGATCGCGATGGTGCCCTCGTCCGGCTTCTGCATGCCGTAGAGGATCTTCATCAGGGTCGACTTGCCGGCGCCGTTCTCCCCGACGAGGGCGTGGACGGTGCCCTTGCGGACGGACAGGTGGATGTCGTGGTTGGCTACGACACCCGGGAATCGCTTGGTGATCCCCGCCAGCTCGACCGCGGCTGTCGTCTCTGCGGTGAGCGGAGGGCTGCTGGACGCGTCGATGGCGCACTCTCCTCGGGAAAGGGGCCGCTCTACGCGCGTAGCGCCCCTGCTTTAAATAGTGCCCGGACCTGACCGAGCTTTTTTGACTCTCGATCCGTTCCGAGCATTCTGCCGCGCGAACGGGGGGTGGCTCTGCCGTTGGACCGCGAGGAGTCCGCAAGGGTCTCCCCGCCGGGCACCCGCGATCCTGGACCGGTCACCCGGACCTGCGCCCGGGGTCCCCGGCCGATGATCCGGACCTGTGCCCGGATCCCGACCGATCGCCCAGCCCCCGCCCGGGATCCCGGCCGCTGCTCCCTGGGTCCCCCAGGGATCTTCGGCCGGCCCCCGGGCCGGTGCGCGGACTCTCGTGCGGATCGCTCAGGTCTACGGCAGAGGCGCGGGAAGTCATCCTCCCCGCACCCCGTTCCGTGGCCGTAACGCTGCCATTACAGCGTTCTTTTGGCCATGCCTACGACATGGTCATGACCGTCGGGTCAGGAGGTCTTGACCACGATGGAGCCGTCCTTGATGCCGGCCTCGGCCTTCTTGAGCGCGGCCTGCAGGGTGGCGTTGTTCTTGAAGGCCGGGTTGGAGTCGGCCAGGCCGACGGCACCGTTGCTCAGGGAGCCGCGGATCTCGCCGGACAGCGGCTCCTTGTCCTTGATGACGGACTTGGCCAGGTCGAAGACCGCACCCTCGACGTTCTTGAGGGCCGAGGTCAGGATGTAGTTCTTGTACTTCGACAGCGCGGCCTGGCTGTACTGGTCGGAGTCGACACCGATCGCCCACACCTTGTGCGCGGCGGCGGCCTTGATGACGCCCTGGCCGGAGAGGCCGGCGGCGGCGTAGACCACGTCGGCGCCGGCGCCGATCTGGCCCTCGGCGGCGGCCTCACCCTTGTCGGGGCTGGAGAAGCCGCCCTCCTGGGCCGTCTGGGTCAGGTACTGGGCCTTGACCGTGACGTTCTTCTTGGTGTCCTTGACGCCCTGCTCGAAGCCCGCCTCGAACTTGTGGATCAGCGGGACGTCCACGCCGCCGATGAAGCCGACGGTGTTCGACTTGGTGGACAGCGCGGCGGTGACGCCGGCCAGGTACGAGGACTGCTCCTCGTGGAAGACCATGTCCGCGATGTTGCTCGCCTGGTCCTGGTTGTCGTCGATGATGCCGAAGGTGACCTTCGGGAACTTCGCGGCGGCCTCCTTGACGGCGGGCGCGTAGGCGAAGCCGACGCCGATGACCGGGTTGTACCCGGACTTGGCCAGGGTCTCCAGGCGCTGCACCTTGTCCGCGTCGGACTCGCCGTCCTGCGGCTCGATGTCCCGGCCGGTGACGCCGAACTCCTTGTCGGCCTTCTGGAAACCGGCGTAGGCGGCGTCGTTGAAGGACTGGTCGCCCTTGCCGCCGACGTCGTACGCGAGACCGACGCCCTTGGACGCGCCGCCCTTGCCGGTGGACGAGCTGGACGAACTGCCGCACGCTGAAACAGTGACGGCGAGGGCTGCGGTTGCAACGCCCGCAACCGCGATACGAGACACCCGGCGCATGGAACTTGACTCCTTTGTGCAAGCGCCCAAACCAGGCGCTGGTTCCGCCGCAGCGTAACGCGCGTAGACCAGACGGAAAACCCCCAATGTCCGGTCCGTTATCTAGCTGTGGCCACCGTCACGGCCCACCGTCACGGACAGCAGTACGCCCCTTGCAGGAGGCAAGGGGCGTACGAGCCGAGACCGCTATGGGCGCATTACTTCGTGTTGACGGTCACCTTGCCGTCGATGATGTCCTGCTTGGCCTTGTCGACGGCCGCGACGACCTTGGTCAGGGCCTTGTACTTCGGGTTGGTGTCGGCGAAGCCCACGCCGCCGGTCTTGAGGGTGCCCTCGACCACACCGGTCTCCGGCTTGCCCTCGTGGACGGACTTCACGAGGTCGTACACGGCGCCGCCGACGTTCTTCAGGGCGGACCCCAGGATGTAGTCCTTGTACTTGGCGAGCGCGGACTGCTGGTACTGGTCGGAGTCGACGCCGATCGCCCAGATCTTGGCGGTGGCGGCGGCCTCGATCACGCCCTGGCCGGAGAGCCCGGCCGCGTGGTAGATGACGTCGGCGCCGGCGTCGATCTGGCCCTGCGCGGCGGCCTTGCCCTTGTCGGGGCTGGAGAAGCCGCCTTCCTGGGCGGTCTGGGTCAGGTACTGCGACTCGATCTTGATCTTCGGGTTGACCGACTTGGCGCCCTGGTCGAAGCCCGCCTCGAAGGTGTGGATGAGCGGGACGTCGACGCCGCCGATGAAGCCGATGTGGTCCTTCTTGGTGGCGGAGGCCGCCGCCACGCCCGCGAGGTACGACGACTGCTCGGCCGCGAAGACCATGTCGACGACGTTCTTCGCCGTCACCTCGTTGTCGTCGATGATGCCGAAGGTGATCTTGGGGTACTTGGCCGCGACTTCCTTGACGGCGGGCGCGTAGGAGTAGCCGACCCCGATGATCGGGTTGTAACCGGCCCTGGCCAGCGTGTCGAGGCGCTGCACCTTGTCGGCGTCGGACTCGCCGTCCTGCGGCTCGATGTCCCGGCCGCTGATGCCGAACTCCTTCTCGGCCTTCTGGAAACCGGCGTAGGCGGCGTCGTTGAAGGACTGGTCGCCCTTGCCGCCGATGTCGTAGGCGAGGCCGATGCCCTTGCCGTTGTACTTGCCGGACGAGCCGGCGGTGGAGCCACCGCTGTCCTGGCTGGACTTACCGCACCCGGCGGCCGCGAGGGCGATGACGGCTACGGTCACCGCGGCTTTGGAGAACCTCGTCCTCCGAGAGACAGAACGCACAGCACGTACCCCTTCGTCCCCACGGCACCGTCACCGGCCCGTTGCTCAACCGGCCACCCGCGGTGGCGATTTCGGCGCACAGTAACGCGCGTAGAAGGGGAGGGGAACGGGGTTTCTCCGGGCCGTTATCGAACCGTGCCGACTCCGGGTTACAAGTGAAGATCGCCGGTTACGGCGGGGTGACACAAGCGGGCGAAGGGGTACCTGTCGGACACCCTTCGCCCCCCCCGGACGGCCGGACCGGTGGCCGACCGGACCGCCGGCAAGGGGACCGTTTCTGCCGGCGATTGATATGACTCGCGGTGGTACGACTACATGGTGGCGTCGATCAGGGCGGCGGCCGTGAACAGTTCCACGCCCACGGTGATGGCCCGCTCGTCGGCGTCGAAGTCGCCCTGGTGCAGGTCGCGCACGGTCCGCTCGCCCGGGGTCCGCACCCCGAGCCGCGCCAGGGCGCCCGGGACGTGCTCCAGGTACCAGGAGAAGTCCTCCCCGCCGAGGCTCTGCTCGGTCGTCTCGATGGCCTCGGAGCCGCGGCGGGCGATCATCGCCTCCCGGAGCAGTTCGGTGATCACCGGGTCGTTGACGACCGGCGGCACCCCGCGCACGTAGTTGATCTCGGACTTGGCCCGGTGCAGCGTGGCGATCTCCTCGACGGCCGCGTACACCACGTCGGGCGCCTGCCGCCACGCCTCGATGTCCAGGCAGCGCACGGTCCCGGAGAGCTCGGCGTGCTGCGGGATGACGTTGGGCGCGTGTCCGCACTCGATCCGCCCCCAGGTCACCGCGAGACCGCTGCGGGTGTCCACGCGTCGCCCGATGAGCGCCGGCACGTCCACGGCGACCCGGGCGGCGGCGGTGACCAGGTCGGTGGTCAGATGCGGCCGGGCGGTGTGCCCGCCGGGGCCGTCCAGGGCCACCTCGATCCGGTCGCAGGCGCTGGTGATGGCCCCGGTCCTGAGCCCGATCCGCCCGGCGTCCACCCGGGGGTCGCAGTGCACGGCGATGATCCGCCCCACCCCGTCCAGCACCCCGTCCGCGATGGCGTCGGCGGCGCCGCCGGGCAGCACCTCCTCGGCGGGCTGGAAGAGCAGCCGCACGGGGCGCGGCAGCTTCCCCTGCCGGTG
This sequence comes from Streptomyces sp. NPDC006655, assembly GCF_040703965.1. NCBI lineage: Bacteria > Bacillati > Actinomycetota > Actinomycetes > Kitasatosporales > Streptomycetaceae > Streptomyces > Streptomyces sp. NPDC006655. Next base: position 53,139 of record NZ_JBEYJU010000055.1, read on the forward strand.
CAGGTCCGCGAGGATCAGCCCGGCGCCGAGCACCACGGTCGTGTGCACGTCGTGCCCACAGGCGTGCGCCCGGTCCGGGACGGTGGACCGGTACGGTGACTCGGTCTTCATGTCCGGGATGGGCAGCGCGTCGATGTCGGCGCGCAGGGCGAGCATCGGCAGCCCGTCCCCGGCCGGCCCGATGTCACAGAGGAGCCCGGTCCCCGACCCGAGGACACGCGGTCGCAGCCCGGCTTTCTCCAGCCGTTCCTTGATCGCGGCCGTGGTGCGGAACTCCTGGTTTCCTAGCTCGGGGTGCATGTGCAGGTCGCGGCGGAAGGCTACGAGTTCGGCGTGCAGCTCCTCGCTGAGCACGCCGGGGAGCACATCCCCGGGGAGGTCGGCCTCGGACTCTAGGGACATCAATTGGTTCACCCTCTGAAGGGTAGGACGCCCGAAGGGTCAACTGACCCGAGATCAACAAAAGTTCAGCCCGTTAGGGGAAGAAACTCTGACCGGGTAGGCATGACCTCGGACGTGGCTGGGTAACACGTATGTTTCCTCTTCCACGCATACCACGTCTGACGACGATCACGCCGGTTCTGTCCACCGATCGAAACGGGACCGGCCCGGTGCCGCGACTTCGCCACGCGGGCCACGCCCGCCCGGTAGCCTGCGCGTCCGTGACGGACTCGGACACGACCGACTTCATAGAGACCACCCGTACGTCCTACGACGCGATCGCCAAGGACTACTCCACCGCCTACCCCGGCCTCCCCGACCGGCCGGTGGACATGTCCCTGATCGGCGCGTTCGCCGCGCTGGTGAAGGCGAACGGCACCGCGCCGGTGGCCGACCTGGGCAGCGGCCCCGGGGACGTCACCGCCCATGTGAACGGCCTGGGCGTACCGGCCTTCGGCATCGACCTCTCGCCCGCGATGGTCGCCCTGGCCCGTGCGGCCCACCCCGGGGTCCGTTTCCACCTGGGCTCGATGACGTCGCTCGACCTGCCCGACGCGACCCTGGGCGGCATCCTCGCCCTCTACTCGATCATCCACATCCCCGACGCCCACCTCCCGGACACCTTCGCCGGGTTCCACCGCATCCTGGTCCCCGGGGGCCACGTCCTGCTGGCCTTCCAGAAGGGCGATCCGCCCGGGCTGCACCTCACCGAGCGCTTCGGCCACCGGATCGACCTCCGCTACCACTGGCGCCCTGCATACGCGGTGGGCGACATGCTCTCCAAGGCGGGTCTGGACGTGGCGGCGACCCTGATCCGGGAGCCGCTGGAGGGCGAGAGGTGGCCGCGGGCGTTCGTCCTGGCACGGAAACCGAAGGAGGGGCGCTCCGGCCGATGATCCGGCCCGGTCTGGTTACTCGGGGGGCATGAGTCATGTGAACCCCGATCCGGAGCCCGAGCGGACCACCGGGCTGGAGCCCGGAGGCGGTGTCCCGCCCGGCGAGACCCCGCCCGCCGAGAGCAGCACGCCGGGTGCCGGGCCCCTGGAGACGCACAACCCGACCAAGGGCTGGGCCAAGGCCCCCTTGACCCTGATCCTGCTCCTCGTCGCGATCGTCGCGGCCTTCTTCCTCGTCTACGCGCTGATGCTGATCCTCTAGGGGTGAAAAAGCGCCTTCAGGAGCACCTACAGGAGCGCCGTCACGCCTGGGTGTGGCGGACGCACTCCGTGACGACGTCCCTCAGGCTGTCGGTGCGCTCCAGCAGCCTGCGTTGTTCGTCGGCGCCGTTTCCGTGTCGCAGCAGCCGCTCGACACCCTCCTGGGCGGCCGCGAGGTCGCCGGTGTCGGCGAGCGCGTCCTGGACGTGCGTCAACAGGGCGCCGAGCACGTCCCGCGCCGGGCGGGGTTGCAGGGTGACGGGGTCGAGCAGCTTCCCGTCGAGCCCGGAACGGGCGGCCCGCCAGGCGGCGAGCCGGACCAGGCTCACGCCGTGGTCGACCGGATCCTTCCCGGCCCGCCACTCCCGCGCCGCGGTCTCCACCAGCGCCCGGGCGAGGGTGGCGACGAGGACGGCGGTCTCCGCCCGCAGGCAGACGTCGGCGACCCGGATCTCCACGGTCGGATAGCGCTTGGCCAGCCGGGCGTCGAAGTAGACCATCCCCTCGTCCAGGATGACGCCGGTGGCGACCATGTCCGAGACCAGCCGGTGGTAGCGCTCGGGCGACCGGAACAGTTCGGTCGGCCCGGCGGACGGCCAGCGCATCCACACCCGGCTGCGGTAGCTGGCGTAGCCGGTGTCGCTGCCCTGCCAGAAGGGTGAGTTGGCACTGAGCGCGACGAGCACCGGCAGCCACGGCCGCAGCCGGTCCAGTACCGCCACGCCCTCCTCGTCGGAGTCCACGGCGACGTGCACGTGGCACCCGCACACCAGTTGCTCACGGGTGGAGATGCCGTACTCCTCGGCCATCCACTGGTAGCGCCGGCTCACGCTGACCGAGGGGCTGACCGGCAGCGGTGAGGTGGCGAGCGCGGCGACCGTGCTGCCCAGTTCCCCCGCCAGCCGGGCGGCCTCCTTGCGGCAGCGGACGAGTTCCTCGCCCAGCTCCGCCATCACGGACTGCGGCTGGGTGGCGAACTCCAGCATCTGGCCGTAGAGCTCCTTCTCGAACACGTCCTGCCCGGGATCGGCCAGCGAGGCCCGCGCCAGCACCGCCGCGGCCAGCGCCCTGGGCTCTCCGGTCTCGGGGTCGACGAGCAGGAGCTCTTCCTCCACACCGACGGTACGCACGCCGCTCCACCCTCCCGTCCCTGCCACGGCCGTCGCGGCAGATTGGTAACCCCCGACTTCCCAGGCCGCCGCCCGGGACACCTGTGGGGCGCGCAGCGGCGGCCGGGAGCCGGTGGGCGGTCACAGGCTGCGGGCGGTGATGTCGCCGTAGGAGGTGTTCGCGGTGATGTTCAGGCCCACGCCGGCGCCGTCGGCGTTCTGGAGCGTGTTGCTGATCCGGCCGTAGGCGGTGGCCGCGTCCAGGGTGGCGGAGACCCCGCGGGCCGCGCCGACGGAGATGGCGCCGTGCTGGGTGTTCAGCGTGACGGAGCCGCGGACGGCCTCGGCGATGCCGATGTCGCCCTTCAGGGTGCTGATCTCGGCGGCGCCGCCCAGTCGGCCGACCTCGATGTCACCGGCCTGGAGGGTGAGGCGGGCGCCGCCGGTCTCGTCGAGCTTGACGGTCGCCTGGGCGCCCTCGAAGGTGACGTCGCCGAGCCGGCCCACGCCCCGGAGTTCGGCGAGGGCCGCCTTCGCGTCGACCCGGGAGCCGGCGGGCAGCTGGACGGTCACCTCGACGGCTCCGGAGCTGCCGAGGATCCGGTTCTTCGCGGCCGGGATGCCGATCCGCAGAACCCCGTCGCCGTAGGAGACCTCGGCCTGCTCCGCCGCCTTCACGTCACGGCCCTTGGCGGGGTCGGCGGGCCGGACCGCGACGGTGGTGTCCGCCCGGTCGGCGGCGATGAACCGGATCGCCCCGGCGGGAATGTCCAGGACGACGGAGACGGGGGCGGGGGTGTCGAACTTCTGCATCGTGCGCTCCTTGGACTCGTTGTTTCCGATGCTGGAAACGCTACGTTGCGTTCACGGATTGAGCAACGACTTCGTTGCACTAATCCAGCAAATGTGCAGTTCAAAGGTTGATTATCGTTGCAATGGACAGAAAGCTAACGCAACAGCGGATCGCCGTTCGTTGCAATGAGTGGAAAGTGAACGCTACTCTGCACTCTCACGCACCACCCCGAAGGAGGCCGCGATGCCGGGAGGCAGACTCACCCAGCAGGAGCGTCAGCAGATCGCGCTGGGCCTGGCCGACGGCCTCGCCTACGCGGAGATCGCCCGTCGGCTCGACCGGCCGACGTCGACCGTCACCCGTGAGGTGATGCGCAACGGCGGCCCCACCGCCTACCGCGCCGACCTCGCCCACCGCGCCACCGAGCACCGCGCCCACCGCCGCCGCCCGGCCGCGCCCCGCCGCGCGGGCGCGGCCACGGAGCCGCACGGGCGCGACACCGAGGCGGTACGGGGCTACGAGGAGCTGCTGACCACCGTCTTCATGCAGTCGGGGCTCCCCAGGATGACGGCCCGGGTCCTGGTCTGCCTGTACACCACCGACGCCGGCAGCCTCACCGCGGCGGAACTGGTCCGGCGCCTCCAGGTCAGTCCGGCGACCGTCTCCAAGGCGATCGCGTTCCTGGAGAGCCAGGGTCTGGTCCGTCGCGAGCGCGACGAACGCCGCCGTGAGCGGTACGTCGTCGACGACGACGTCATGTACCAGTCGACGATGGCGAGCGCCCGCGCCACCGCCCAGCTCGGGGAGACGGCACGGCAGGGCGTCGCCGTCCTCGGCCCCGGCACCCCGGCCGCCGAACGTCTGGAGAACATCGCACGGTTCGTGGACTTCGTCTCCGAGAGCATCGCCCGCGCGGCGGAACAGGCCCGCGCGGTGCTCCACACGAAGCCCGGCCCCCCGAACCCGTAGGCCGCCGGGTCCGCAGGGCACCGAGTCCGCAGGCCGCCGAACCCGTAGGCCGCCGAGTCCGCAGGCCGCCGAACCCGTAGGGCTGGGTGGCCGTCAGCGTGAGCACCCCGGAGGTGGCGGCGGTGGGC
>NZ_JBEYJU010000056.1:0-57467 GCF_040703965.1 Streptomyces sp. NPDC006655
TACCGCTTACCACTGTTGCCGCTCACGATCTGGACTACTTCCTCCGGGACCAACCGTCCCAGTATCGAGCTGTCCAAGATCAGGGGGGAACATCACAGAGAACCACCAGAGAGACCCCCTGCCCCCGGTGGACGGTGACGACCGCCGCGGGGCTGACGGCTGTGCGGCGCATCCGGATTCCCCTGCCGCTAACTGCCGCGGCTGTGGCACGAGTCCGCGCGCCCTTCGCGACGCCGCTACGGCTCGGGAGAAGCGCGAGAAGGACGAGCGCGCCCGCAGCCGGGACCGCCGCTGGTTCCGGGAAGACCAGGCGCGGCGCGCCCGCGCCGCGGAACTCGAAGCCCAGGGAGCCCTCGAGGGGCCTCGCCAGGCGGCGCGCGAGGCGCTCAGACGCGGTCGCCCCCGAGGTGACAGGCCGCCTGGATAAATGAAACTTGACGACAATTGATCAAGATTGATAAAATGTTATCAACATTATCAATCAATTCCCATGCATCCCGAAGGGCTTGATCATGTTCCGACACCTCACCCCCGACGAACAGCAGACACTCACCGCCAGACTCGCCACTCACGGCGTCACACCCGAGCAGTTCGAACAGGCCAAAGAGCAGGCGCGCGTGATCGGCGAAGCCCTGGCCCGCGCCTACGGCGACGCGATCGGCCGCCCGGTGACCCCGCTGCGGTTCGTCACCGACGCCCTCGGCGTCGAGGGCGCCGGCCGACTCCTCGTCTGCGCCCTGCGCGAGACGACCGGCCGGCCGGACCTGTATGGCGACCTCTGAACAGGAAGGGCAATTTCACACGCGTTTGACATGTGTGGTGACAGACAACTGCCGTCAGTCATAGATCTGCAGGCCCCGACCAAAGTGCGAGGAAACCGATGAGCATCCCCCTGTCCGACATCGCCGCGATAGTGGCTGCCGCCCGCCTCCAGGGCCCGCCCACCGTCCATGCCGACCCGGACGGCAGGCCCGTGCGCGCCCTGACGCTGCGCGGCCTACGCCCCGGCGAGTTGTACGACTTCACGCTCGACGACGGCCACCGCCGGTGGCACCTGGAGTCAGTCAGCCACGAGAGCGGCATCGACATGCACGGCCGCACGCTCGGCAAACGCCTGTCGGCCCGGCTGGACGTCCTGCACGGCACCGCGGCCGAGCACTTCGGCCAGCGGCCCCCGGCCCATCCGTAACGCCCCCACCAGCCTGCGGCCCGGGAGCACCGGAGCCCGGCATCCACGAAGGAGAGAGCGAAGTGGACCAGCCCACCCGCGAGCGCTTACTGCACGCCGAAGCCGCCAGGTACGGCATCGCCCCGGACGTGATCGACCGCGCGGTCGGCGTCATCGCCGCCGTCCAGCGCCGCGACCGCGCCGACTTCCGGGAGAACTTCGGCGGTGAACTGACGCCCGACCGGTGGCTCGCCGCGCACGGGGTCTCCGGCTTCAAGGAACTGTGCGCGTACGCGGCCCGCAAGGCCGGCCTCGCCGACGACGGCGGCCTGATCATGCGCATCGTCTCCGCCGTCGCGCCGCAGCCCGAGCAGCGCGCCGACGATCGCCCCGTCCAGTTCTGGGCCCGTCCCCTCACCGACCCGGCCGAGGCGGCCTTCCCCGCGTACCGCGTCACCTACGAGGACCCGCAGGACGGCATCAGCCCTGGCTTCGACTGGTCTGGAGCCCTCCTGCGCCGCACCCTGCGCGAGGCCGCCGCACGCGGACGGGGCGCGGTGAGCCTTGAGGAGGCCACCGGGGTCGTCGCCTTCACCGAGGGCGACCTGAACGGCGCCTACGTCGCACGCCCCGCCCCGGGCCACACCCAGCCCACCTGTGCCCGCTGCGGCCAGTGGGAGAAGGAACACACGCTGCACGAACGCTTCGGCTCCTGCCCGGAGTTCATCGCTCCGGCCGTTCACCTCGCTCCGGTTCCTGTGCCGTAGCGACTGCTCCGCCCGGGGCCGCGGGCCGATGCGAGCAGCCCGGCCCCGGGCGGGCCCCTGCACTCCCCCATATGCAAAGGAGTCAGTCCAGTCATGTCCCGAACACCCTGGCGCGTTGGCGGCGCCCAGCGGCAAGGCCGCCGCGAGGTTCAGGCGGACGCCTTCGCCGTCGCGGTCGACCAGGCCACCGGTCGTATCGCCGTCGCCGTCACCGACGGAATCGGTGACACCACGGCCGCGGCCGACGCGGCCAGTCTGGCCGCGGAGGAGACGGCCGGCGCCGCGCTCGGCGCCACGCCCGAGACCGGCTGTATCAACGCGCGTGACCAGCTCGCCGCCAGCGGCATTGCCGCGGACGCGTCGATCGTCACCGCTCTGTTCGATCCCGCCCACAGCCGTGTCCGGCTCGCCTGGGCGGGGCTGTGCCGCGCCTACGTCCTCACCTCCGAGGGACAGCTCCAGCGCGCCACATACGACCACTCGCTCGGCGAGCGCATCCGCCGTCACACCGCTCAGCGCGGCCCGTTGCCGCTCTACGACCGGAAGGTGACACGCACCGTCGCCCGCCACGAGTTCGTGACCACGTCCCTGCCCGTGCACGGCACCACCGCGGTCCTGCTGTGCACCGACGGCGTCAGCCAAGGCGTCGACGAGCGGACCATCACCGCCGCGCTCCTCCGTGACGACCCGGACGAAGCTGCCGAACTTCTCGCCGGCACGGCTGGCATCAACGGCCCGGACAACGCGACCGCCATCGTCGTGCGCCGCGCGCACTGACCATCCCAACCGACTTTCTCAGGAGCCAACACCCATGCAGGAACGGGAACTTCGCCCGACTCAGATCCCCCTGAAGGACCTTGCGACCGCCTACCTCCAGGCCGGCGAGACCCTCTTTCTCGCCATCCACGACGACATCGCCGCCCGCGTACGCCTGGCCCACCCGGATGCCGAGCACCTGGAGGTCAGCGTCGATGCCGACGGCCACGTCCGCCTGCACGGCATCTGGAGTGCCCAGGGCTCCGCGATCGACAACCACCGCCTCCTCTACGACGCCCAGAACGACCCGAAGCAGAGCTGGCGCGACGGACCGCTGGACGTCGACGAACTCCTCAGCGACCTCGAACGCGTCCTGAGCGGTGCCTTCCTCTACCGCTGGGGTCTCCTCGAACCGCACCCCGTCCACGAGCACCGCGAACGCCGTTGGCTCACCCTCCCGCCCGTTGACTGCGCCGCCGCCGTCGCTGCGATCGTGCGTCGCCACGTGCCCGACGCCGAATCGCTGGTCTGCCGCTTCGAGGCAGGCCACCGGGGCGTCGCCGTCGGCTTCGAGCAGATCACGCTCGCGGGCGGCGAGACCGTCGACATCTCGTGCCCCCGCTGCTCGCCGGAGTCCGACGACAACCTCTGGCCGCACGGCATCTCCCACGAACTGGCCCGCCTCCTCGCCCACCTCTACGCGTTGCCGCACCTACGCAGCCGCCACCTGAGCCCGTGCATGGCCGTCGCCTCCGCGCACGAGGGACAGCTGTGGCAGCTGGTCTTCCCGTACCGCGAGCACCCCTCCGCCGTAACCGTCCACCGCTGACCTCAGCGCCCCGGAAGGACACAGCCCTCATGACCGACACCGCAGCGAACCGGGCCGCCACAGCCCTACGCCACCGCAATCTCGCCATCGACGCCTTCAACGCGGCCCAGGCCCAGTACGAGGTCGCGGTCCTCGACCACGTCACCGCGCGCATCGTCGAGGCGTACCCGGAGGCGACCCACCTCACCTTCGACCACTCCCCCCACGACCGGACCATCGAACTGCACGGCCTGTGGACCACGCACCGGGGCGGGACGGAGGAACTGGTCCTCAATGTCCGCAGGGACGCCGACACCACCACCCTGGACCTGGAGGAGCTCGCCGACGACCTGAGCGACGCGCTCGCCGGACTCCACTCGGCTACCTGGAGCGCCGTACGCCCGGCCCCAGGACCGGACCGACGCCGGACGCTCGACCTCCCGCCGGCCGACCGGATCGCGGGGATCGCCGAGCTCGCCCACACACACCATCCCCACGCCCAAATGATCACGGTCGAGTTCACCGGTGACACGTGCCGCGTACTCGACGTCATCTGCGCGGACATCCCCATGAGCGAGGGCGGCGCCATCCGGCTGATCCGCGCCACCGACGAGTGCCCCTTGTGGCCGGCGAGCACCGAGCGACGGATCACGGCGCTCGCCCGGCAGATCCACCCCCTTCCGCACCTGCGTGCACGACACCTGGCGCGCTTCGGCGCCCCGGACGAGCACACGGCGTTCCTCCTGCTCCCCCAGACCGGCACCGACATCGGCGCCGACAGCAAGTGAGGTGACATGCACATGACTCGCGAGCGCCCGTCGGGGCCATCCGTTCCCGCCACCCACGCCCAGACCATCGCGGCGAACGTGCTGAAGACCTGGCCGACGACCATCGGCCTGACCATCGAGTACGTCGCCCACCACGACCAGGGCCCGCACGGCTCCGTCACCTTTGCCATCGTGCGCGCCAGTGAGCCCTGGCCGGGCCAGGTCCTGATCCGCTGCGACGGCTACGGCCACATCTCCCGCGGCTGCGAGCAGCGGCGGCCCGACGGACAGCCCTGCTGGCACCCGTCGGCCTCCCACCTCTCGCTCCGTGACCCCGGCCAGTGCCCGCAGCACCTGCCGCCCCTCACCGAACACGAGTGGGTCCGGCACCCCGAACAGCCCCTCTACGGCCGCGTCACCCGCATCGACCCGGACGGCACCGTGCTCATCGACTTCGCGAGCGGCGAACTCGCCCTCCACGACACGCAGGTGCCCCGCGTTCCCCGGCACATCTCCACGGAACTCGACCGCGCCCCGGTCAACGGCCCCCGGCGCGAGATCGACGAGTAGCCCGAACTCCGCCCGGTGCCGTGTGCGAGACGCCACCGAGCGGCCGACCGCCCCTCAGCCACAACGGAAAGAGATCCCTGAGCATGAGCAACCACGCCGTGGTCACCCTCGACTTCACCAGACCCGTGCACGCGCACGAACTGCGCCCCGGCGACGTGTTCGCCTTCCCTGACGCGGCGCATACCCCTCTCACGGTGGTCAGCGTCAAGAAGACCGTCATCTCCCCCGAACTCACCCTCCTCACCTTGGCCCTCCCCGGTCACACCGAGCCGCTCCACCTCCCGGCCGGCACTCCCGTCCGCCCCCTGCGCATGGTTCGCACCGTCTCCCTGGCCTGCCTGCTCTGCCGCAAGCCTCAGGACGTCGAGCTGGACCTCCCGCACGACGGCGAACCCCTCTCCCTCGTCTGCGGCGACCACATCCCCGACATGGACCAGACCACGGAGGGCAGGTGATGGCCCTCCACTACCTCAGCGCCGTACGCCTCCTCCGCCTCGCCGACGAGGAAAAGGCTCGTGCCCTGTACGCCGACGTCATCGAGGCCCTCGAACAGCACTGCACGGACGTGGGCGTGGACTGGTGCGGCAACGAGCTGAACATCACCGTCCAGCTCACGACCGACGGTGAGCAGTACGTCGCCGTCACCGGCCGCGAGTCGCTCCCCTGGCACAGCGACCGAACCAAGATCGGCGGCTGGAAGGCCGTGCACATCGACAACACCTTCGGCACAGCGAAGGTCGTCTACGACACCACGACGGCCGAGGGCAACCCGCCCGGCGACATGTCCCTCGAACCCCTCGCCGAAGAGGTCGGGTCGTACGTCAACGGCTGGCGCGCCGAACACGGCGGATAACCCGCCCCACCCAGACCAACCAGGGGGCCGAGCCCACGCCATCGGTCGGCCCCCTACCCCACCCATGCCTCCATCACGAGCATCACGAGAGAGAGCACTCTTGTGCTGACCTTCACCGTCGGCAGCGGCCCGGCCCTCGAAGTGACCGAGTTCGCCGACTTCGACACCGGCCAAGCCGTGTACCGCGTCACCGGCATCGGCGCCTTCACCCTCGGCTGGGACCCCGACCACCACCCCGAAGCCGACCAGGACCCCCTGCAGGAGATCCTCCAGGTCGCCTACGGCACCGGCCCGCTCGGCTTCCGCATGGCCGAGGCCCCGGTCATCTTCGGCATCACACTCGCCGGCGCCGAGCCCTTCACCCGCACCGCCCTCGACGCCAGAGCCCTACGCCTCCGCCCGTACCGCCTCATCGTCAGCGCCCCGGTACGCGTCCCGAAAGGCACGGCCCGCCGGACCTCCGAGATCGTCTCCGCCCTGGCCCGACACTGGCTCGCCCAGCCCTGGACCCCGGAGTTGCGCCGCGCCCACGAACACCACTGCGCGCCTGACTCCCTGCACCGCTACGGCGGCCTCATCGCCCAACACGAGGAACGCATGCGCCGCCTCCACGAGGATCACGGCTACTACATCCAACGCGCCGACCGCGCCACGTCGATCCTCCAGGCGGGCCCAGTTCCGGCACCCGCCGGTGCCCCACCGCACCCGTTCGCGTCGCCGGGCGCAACGACCGATCCGGCGGGGAAGTGAGCGCCGTGGTCCAGTTCGATCTGTTCGGCGAGGTGGAGCAGAAGCTCGAAGAGCGCGCCAAGCAGCGCGAGGAGGAAGCCTCCAATCCGTCGAAGCCACCCTCCGCCCTCGCTTGGCGCCGTAAGCGCATCGCTTTCCCGGGCGACCCCAACCGACTGGCCAGAGAGGTCGCCGAGAACGTCATCGCCGCCTGGTTCAGCCACTACGGCGGCAACCGCATGGATGTCCCACTCGGCACCATCGCCTCGTTGTCCTTCTTCCGGGAGCCGCTCGTCAGCGACTGGCTCCTCACCCTCGAACCGGCCCAGCTCCCGCCGCTCCTGCGCGAGATCTGGGGGTCCCAGTGGATGGCCCGCCCCGACCTCATCGAGGTCGCGCGTCCCCTGCACGACTGGGTGGAGGAGGACCCGGACGAGTACCAGCTGCGTGCCGTCCAGGCCGTCATCCATACGGCGATCTACAACGGGCTGTTCGACCTCACTGCCAGCGGCGACCCCTACGGGCGGTCGGAGGCCGACGTCCTGAGCCCCCTGCTTACGGGCCTACGCCACAAGAGCGACAAGAAGTGGCGCGGCGAGTACCACACGCCACCCTCTGTCACCGATCTCATGGCCGAGATTCTCGTCGGCGACGACGACCACGGCCCCACCATCCGCGACCCGGCCCTCGGCAGCGGCGGCATGTTCCGCTCCGTCGCCCAGACGCTGCGCGACCGTGGCCTCAACCCGCACGATTACACCTGGTTCGGCAACGACATCGACCCGCTGGCCACCGCCTGTGCCGCCGTCAACGCGATCATCTGGGACCTCGGCCCCCGGACCGTCATCTGGCGCGCTGACTCCCTCGCCACCGACGACGCCGACCTCTCAACGGCACTGGCCGAGCGCGAGGCGGTCATCAAGCACCGCAACGCGGTCGTGGAGCAAGCCCTGTTCGAGCACAGAGCCGGCCGGATGCTCCACGCCTTCAACCAGCTCCTCGAGGGAGCGGCGGCGTGAACGTCGCCCCCGCACCACACCCGCACAACCAGGAGGGATGCTTCGTGAGCCCGACCAAGCCCACCGCAACTGACGACGAGGCCACCAAGAAGCAGCGCGTCTTTCCCGCCGACTTCGACGAGTTCGTCATCACGACCGTGGCGAGCCTCGGCGACGGCTGGACCGTGGACGCCGACGACAAGCCTCACCCCGACCTGTCCGCGTATCTCATCCACCCCGACGGCCGCCGCATCGGCATCAAGCACATCTGGCGCGGCGCGGCCGTCCAGACGTGGGCGCTCGACGTCCCGATCCGTGAGTTCGACAACGACGGGGACGCCGAGACGTACGCCGAGAGCCTCAAGCACCTGACCCCGGGGGTCCGTTACAACGTCGGCGTCTGCTTCACGAACAACCCGCCCGCCGCGACCACCGCGCGCAACATCCGTACCCGGCTCCTGCCGTCCTTCGGCGGCAAGCGCCCAGCTCTCCGCGCCTTTCCGAAGAAGTCCTCGCGCCGTATCGCAGCAGCGCCGGAACCCCCGGCAGCCGCCGAGGTGACGACAAACAGCGCGCCCTCGCAGACCACGGACCGGCCCGAGCCGGACAAGGCCACCACAAAGACCCCGGCAAGGAACCCACGCCGTACGGCCCAAAAGGCCCAGTCCACCGCCAAGAAGACCGAGCCCAAGAAACAACCGGAGGCCAGCGGGTCAAAGCGCTCCACGGCGAAGACCACCAACGCAGCCGAGGCGAAGAAGAAGTCGCAGCCGACCGAGAAGCCCACCACCAGCTGATCAACGCCGCGGGGTGCGGGGCGACCCGCGTATCGCCCCGCATCCACAACCCATCAACTAATCCGAGCATTGCCATGACACAACTCGACTTCTTCGGTGAGAAGCAGGCCGCCCTGGACCGCAGGTCCGCCCGCGAGGCAGAACGCGACGCCCGGGCCAGCCGCCATGCCGCCTACCGCGAATCTCTGAAGATCGACTGCTGCACCGGCGAGCCCATCCCGCCCGACGAGCACGGCTGCCCGCAATACCGCTGCGGACGCTGCGGCGCCCTCGCGTTCGCCGGCACATTCCACTTCAACCACGACTGCGGCTGGGCCGGCTGCTTCGCCGACACCGAGCCCACCCGCGGCACCGGCCAGACAATCCACCGGGTCGGCCTGTCAGCCTATCGCCACGACAACCAGCACCACCCCCACTGCGCCCGCGCAGGCTGCGGCCACGCCCGCGGCATCCACCAGAGCGTCCCTCCGACCGCCCCGGAGGACTCTCGCTGCTACGAGTACTGCGGCTGCCGAGGCTACGTCGCACCCACCGAACCCGCCGAGGAGGCCACCGGTGCTCACTCCTGACGAACTCGCCGCCATCGCAGCACTGCGCGACAAGACCGTTCCCGGTCCCTGGGGAGTCATCAGGATCGACCTCGACGAGGAGGTCACCAGCTTCCTCATCGCCAACAGCGGCGACGACCGCATCGCCTCCGTCGACGTCGCCCATGAGGGAGACGCCGGAGCACTGGCCGGCGCCGAGGCGGACGCGCACTTCATCGCCGAAGCGCGCGTCATCGTCGACTTGCTCCTGGACGAGGTGACCGAGCTCCGCACCCAGCTCGCCTATGCATCGACGCCTCGGCGCCGCACCTGGAGCAACCGGCTGGGCCTCAGGAACCGAACGGACACCTGACGTCGGCTACGGCACCGGTCCTCGCTGGCCGCACAGAACATCGGAGGCGCTGACAAGAATGGCCGGATTCGAACGACCGTGAGGTCACCCGAAACAGACACGTTGGACGGCTCACGACACGCCTCGCCCAAGAAGACACGTGACCGCGAGGGCGGCCCGGACAGGAGTCCGGGCCGCCCTTCGGCCGTTACTCACAGACCCTCTGCCTCGATCGCGCGCGGCACGTCCTCCCAGTCCCGCCACCCGACTGGAACTGAACGAGGGCCACTGAAAGCAGATGGCACGTCGACGTCCTCGCAAACCGGCAAAGAGTCGCCGAGTGCCGAAGGCACGTCATCGTCCTCCCAGACCGGCAGAGGGTCACTGAGGGCCGAAGGCGCGTCGCCGTCCTCCCAAGCCGTCGTAGGCGTCTCTGCCTGAAAAGGTGAGGTAGGGCGGTCAGGGTTCACTTCTCTCCTCCAACTGTCGCAGCGCACTTCTGGCAGAACTGGTTCAAAACTTGAGATACAGAGCGAACGCCACCCACACGGCGACGGCCAGCGTCATCGCCGGGATGAGCGAGGGGTGCGACACAGCGATGATCCCGGCAACCACAGCGCCCAGCGCGGCAATCGCGGTGCGTTCGGCCTTCATGTACTTCCTCCATCACATCGACACGGCGCCCGTCATCGGGGCCAAGGCCGACGATCGAGGACGGAGGGGTTAGCGGCGCAACCCCGCTCACCGGCGCCGAGGTCGACCGTGCCGCGAAGGCCGAGCGGTGCTCACGGAATCGTGAAGCCGGGCCCCACCTGACCCGTTGTTCGACTCCGGTCGGCCAGTCACGCCATTCGGCCTTGATGAGGACGGAGTGGGGACAGAACGGGGACACGAGGTCCTGGTGGGGACAGTGCGGGGACGTAGTGCTTGGTACGACGGAGGACCGACAGGGACCGTCTGGGACTCGCCGGGAGACCATCCGCGCAGGTCAGAGGCCATTCCGAGGTCGGTGGAGACACCTCACCGCCATCGCGCCTGGTCACGCCGCTCCCGCCCCGCCACCCCCGAACGCGATCTTGTCTTTCTCCTAAAGCGGGTGTCGCAGGTTCGAATCCTGCCGGGGGCACGACGCATTACCGCTCTGACCTGGGGTTTATCCCCTAGGGAGGGGTTCTATTCGGCCTCGGACTCGTCGTCCGGGGCCGTTTGCGTGAGCGGTGCGTGAGCGGACGGAGAGTTGATCTCCGAAATATCTCCCAATGGATCAGCATCATCCGGCACGGCCTCCGGACCGAGCTTCTCCTCGCCATCCGGCTCGGGTGCCGCCTCCGGAGCGGTGTTCTCGGAGGTGGCGCGGGCGCGCGGTACGAGCCGGGCTGCGGCCTCCGCGATCGCCAGGTCCGCTTCCGGGAGCAGGCTCGTGTACGTGTCGGCCGTGATGGTGATCGAGGAGTGGCCGAGCATCTCCTGGATGTCCTTCAGGTCGGCCCCGGCCGCGTGGGCGAGGGTCGCGGCACCGTGGCGGAGGTCGTGGAGCCGAACTGGTGGGAGGCCGATCTCCTCGTACAGCTCGATGAACTGCCGTGTGACGTTGGCGGGGTGGAGCAACTCGCCGTTCTCCTTGGTGAAGACGCGTCCGGTCTCCACCCAGGCGTTCTCCCACTCCTTACGATCCTTGTCCTGCTGGGCGCGGTGCCGCTTGATGGCCTGGACCGTGTCGGAGTCGAGCGCGATGGTCCGTGCGCCGGCGTCGGTCTTGGGGTCGTCCTCGTACACCTCCCAGCCGTCCACGACGAGTTGCTTGGCGACGGTGATGAGACCGGCGTCCAGGTTGGTGTCGGTCCACCTCTGCCCGCATGCCTCGCCGCGCCGCAGTCCACGGAAAGCGATCAGGTGGAACAGGGCGTACAGGCGGTCCTCCGCAACGTGGTCCAGGAAGAGCCCGGTGTGCTCCGGCGTCCAGACCATCACCGACGACGGCTTCTCGCCGGTGCGCTTCCAGTGGAGAATGCGCTCCTCGGTCCACACGAGAGCCTTGGGCCGCTTGCCCGCATCCAACTCGACGTGGGCAGCCGGGTTGAAGGTGATGAGCTGCTGAGCGATCGCGGCGTTAAGCGCAGCCCGCAGGGTGGAGCGGACGCGCTGGCGCGTGGCCGGCCCCACGATGCGGCGGTAGGGCTCCATCTCCGCGATGGCCGCCTTCATCACCTTGCGGTGGGCGCGGTGCTCACGGCCCTTCCAGGGGATCTGGGCAAGGTCCTCGAACGCCTTGCGGCGGGCCGCGTTGCCTTCGGCGATCTCGACGTTGGCCTCGGCGATGTCCTCGAACATCTCCGACAGATGGGCGACCCGGAGGCGGTCGAGCCGGTAGTGCCCGATCCGCGGTTTGAGGTGCACCCTGATGTTGCTCTCGTCGCGACTGATGGCGCTCTGTCGCCCCTTCTTGCCCGCCAGCCACATATCCAGCCACTCGCCGACCGTGAGCCTGCTCGTCAAGTCCAGGCCGTGGCTGAGGCGCCTGCGGGTCGCCTCGATGTTCGGCAGCGGGGCCTTCTCGTCGGCCACCTTCTCCAGCAACTCGGCTATCTGGGCCAGGCGCTCGGCATCGTCGGCGTCCGCGAGGCCGACGAGCGCGCGCACGTGGTCGAGGTCAGCCTGGGCGGCCTTGAGGGAGTCGTAGCCGGCGCGGCTGAAGGAGCGACGGGTGCCGTCTTCGCGGGGCGGGAGTTCCTGGCGTATGGAGTACGAGCCGTGCTTGCGACTGGAGAGCTTGGGGCATTTCTTGCCGAGCGGCTTGCCGGTGTGGGGGTCGCGGCAGTAGCAGCGGCGGTGAGTGGAGCCCTTCAAAGGCGTTCCTCCGGGGTGGTGTCGGTATCGGGTTCTGGCGGGTCTACGTCGCCCAGTGCAGGTGGCAGGTGGGGCGGGATGGCCCCCTCCTCGCGGAGGTCGCGGCGAAGGTAACGGAGTTTGTGCTTGGCGGAGATGGCCTGGTCGGCGTACTTGGCCCGCCGTCGCTCGGCCTCTTCCTGCTGGGCGCGGCTGGTGGCCGTCTTGGCCGCGAACCGTGCCCGTTCTTCCTCGTCGAGCGCGGCCAGGGCAGTGCGCACGAGGCTGGCGTGAAGCTCGAAGTCGGGGACCAGGCCCGCGTCGCACATGGGCACCTCCTGCTCGCCGGTGAAGCGCCGCAGAGCGTCCCAGGTGGGGATGAGGTCCTGAAAGGGGAGTTCCTGGGTCTGCTCGACGTAGCCGACCGGGAAGATCAGGCAGACCGGGTACGTCTCCAGGGCGGCGGCCAGGACCATCACGTCCACCAGCGGGAGGGTGGCCCGGCGTCCGGACTCCATGTTGGCGATCACGTTGCGCGGGATGGGATGCCCGAGCCGCTCGCACTGTTCGGCCAGGTCCTGTGCGCTCCATCCCATCTCCTTCCTTCTCCGGCGGACTTCGCCGGCCACGTTGGCCTTGATCCGGTCCGCCCACTCCGGAACGTCGTCCTCATCAGCATCCACATCAGGTTGTGTCATGAAGACACAGTAGCTTGCGCATCCTGATTGGTAGACGCCTGGAGCCGGACGTGATGACCGCGTTCGCCGAGGGCTGTACCGAAAGGGGCGCTCTGCATGCGCGAAGATGCGACGACCGGACATCCGAAGGGCTCGAAGGGGATGAGCCGGGAGGAGCTGCTGGCCCTTCCCGTGGCCATTGACCTGGATACGAGTAATCGGGCTCTGGGACTCGGGCGGAGCAAGGGCTACGAGTTGGCGAAGCGGGGCGCTTATCCGTGCAAGGTGCTGCGGCTCGGCAACGCCTACCGGGTCGTGACCGCGGATCTGCTGGACCTGCTCGGGCTGGCGGCGTGAAGGGGCGGCAGCGTAGCAAATCGTTCTGCGCTGAGCTGACACAGAAAAGCTGGACTGTTGCCCGGTGTGGACGTACGGTCCGTGTTCCCTCGCGATGGCCTGGCGCCCGCGAGAACGGACGGGCCCCCGGCGACGCAACGCCGGAGGCCCCAGCAACCCCGTACGGCCCGTGAAGTACCAACCCGGCGGCAAGGGCGCGCAAGCCCGCCACCGCCAGACGAGGAGCTGCCCTGTGGAACATGCGGGAGCCGAGCCCTATTCCGCCCCCAACACGCCTTCATGGCCGCCGGTCGCCGTCCCCGGCCAGTCGGTCGACGGCACTGAGCTGCCTTCACCCGACGTACCCGCAAGCCCAGTTGAGGCGCCGACCACGCCGCCCGCCTCCGACGGCGCGCAGGTCCTGGCCGACCTGCGGGCGCAGATCAAGCGGTACGTGGTGATGCCGAGCGAGGAGGCCCTCACCGCGGTCACGCTGTGGATCGCGGCGACGCACCTGCAGCGCGCGTGGCAGCACGCGCCACGGTTGGCGATCGTGGCTCCGGAGAAGCGGTGCGGCAAGTCACGCCTGCTGGACATCGTGACCGAGACCGTGCGCAACCCGCTGATCACGGTCAACGCCAGCCCGGCGGCTATCTTCCGCTCGATCGACGACGAGGACCCGCCCACGCTGCTGGTCGACGAGGCCGACGCCCTCTTCAGCACTGTCAGGACGGCGGAGAAGAACGAGGAGGTGCGCGGCCTGATCAACGCCGGGCACCAGCGCAACCGGCCCACGCTGCGGGTGACCGGGCCCGAGCACAAGCCCACGGCGTTCCCCACGTTCGCCATGGCGGCGCTTGCCGGGATCGGTGACCTGCCCGACACGGTGATGGACCGGTCGGTGGTCATCCGGATGCGGCGCCGCGCGGCGGGCGAGAAGGTCGCCGCCTTCCGCACCACCCGGGACACGCCCGCCCTGCACTCGATCCGCGACCGGCTCTCCGCCTGGCTGAAGCCGCTGTACAAGCAGGCGCTGGAGATGGAGCCGGCGATGCCGGTCGAGGACCGCGCGGCCGACACCTGGGAACCCCTGGTGGTCATCGCCGACCTCGCCGGCGGCGAATGGCCCGCACTCGCACGCACCTCCTGCCGCGTCGTGACCGACTACGAGGCGGGGCAGGACGAGGAAGGCGGCCTGCGCACCCGCCTCCTGGTCGGTATCCGCCGGGCCTTCGCCGCCGAGAACGACCCGGCGGTACTGGGTACGAAGCGCCTGCTGGAGGCCCTCAACGCGGACAAGGAAGCGCCGTGGGCGGAATACGGCGCAGGCGGGCTGACCCCGCGCGGCCTGCAACTGCTGCTGAAGCCCTACGGGATCAACTCGGCCAATCGCCGCTTCCTCGACGGCACCCAGGCCAAGGGCTTCGCCCGCAACCAATTCCTCGACACCTGGGCCCGCTACTGCCCCGAGCCGAAGCCTGCGCCCGGGCCCGCCCATCCAGCCGCTGAGCCGCTACCCGGAACCGCAGCCTGACCCGCGCCGACTCGTCGCACTCGTCCCCGCGCAGGTCAGCGCGGGGACGAGTGACAAGCCCGCAACGAGTCGACTCGGCATCACCAGACCACTCGTACCTGCTCTGACCAGGCACGCAACGAGTGGTACGAGTCACCGCGCCTCAGGGCGGCCACCCCTGCCCCGCGCCGATAACCGCCGCCCAACCGCACGTGGAGTGCCCCGCTTGACCTCCCCCAGCATCAAAATCGCCGCCGTATCGGGCGCCGCAGCGATACGCCTGGGCATCGCCCTGCTCGCGGTGTTCGCCTTCGCCCTCTCCTACGACGCCCTGCGGCAGATGGCCGTCGCCATCCACATTCGCTGGCTTCTCACGTACGCATTCCCTCTCGTGATCGACGGGTTCATCGCCATTGGCGTCGCCGCCCTGGTGATGCTTCGCACCGCCTCAACACGGTCCCGCGTCTACGTATGGATACTCGTCGGCGCCGCAACCGTGACGAGCATCTGGGCCAACGCCCTGCACGCCGTCCGCCTCAACCAGCAGACCCGCCCAGGAGGCGGGCTCAGCCTCGACGACCTCACCGTCGGCGCTCTGTCCGCCATCGCCCCACTTGCTCTCGCCGGCGCCGTCCACCTCTACATCGTCATCCAACGCCATCCCAGGCCCCGCCCCCAGGAGCCACACGCCACAGAGAGCCACAACCCCTCCGGCCACAGCCACAACGGCACCAACGGCACCAACGGCACCGAGACCCCTGCCCACAGTGGCTCCGCTCTCGAAGCACCGGAGCCGACCGCTGCCGACGTGGCTCACCGACACGCCATCGTGGCGTGGGATTCAGTCGACACGACTTCGGCCACCGCCGAAATGACCGACGCCCCTCACCCCTCCGTCGAATCGCAAGGCCACGAGACCAGCGAGATCTCCGCCGAACGGCTCGCCATTGCGCGCACCGCGCCACTGGGGCGCAAGGGTCGTGCCTCGCGCCGCCACATCGAAGACGCGTTTCGCAGCAAGGACTTGACCATCGGCAGGAAGGAGGCGGACAGGCTGAAGGACGTCCTTCAGTCCGAACTCGACGAAGCCGCCTCCCAACGGCAGAGGCAACTCGACACAACCCCCGTCGGCACCGTCTGATCCTCGGCGACCGCGCCGATCGGCGCCCCACCCCTCCGGCCCACCCCCTGCCCCCGTGCGGACAAGCGCGGG
Source organism: Streptomyces sp. NPDC006655 (assembly GCF_040703965.1). Classification (NCBI taxonomy): domain Bacteria; kingdom Bacillati; phylum Actinomycetota; class Actinomycetes; order Kitasatosporales; family Streptomycetaceae; genus Streptomyces; species Streptomyces sp. NPDC006655. The sequence continues at coordinate 15,658 of NZ_JBEYJU010000056.1, forward strand.
GGGCACAGGAGCCGCGCACAGCAAAGCACCCGGCACCAGCACCCCATGGAGAACCACCCCATGCGCGACCCGCACCGCGAACTCCCCACCCCTCAGCAGGAGATGACCGACCACCTCAGCCGCGCAGCAAGGTATCCCGCTGGACCGTCCAAGGGGCGGCTCAACGGGGATCCCTCCGCCCCGGGGGTGGCGGAGGGGCTCGGGCACCAGGGGGCGCCCGAGGGGAAACAGCCCGCAGGCACCGTCGCCGGCCAGCTGCCGCGTGCCGCCGACGCCGCCGCGCTGCACCGCGTCGCCCGCCGCCGCCAGCGCGAAGCCGTGCAACGCAAAGAACGCGTCGATGTGCGCTACAGCGTCGGCGAGAAGGCCGGCATCCTCCGCGAAGCTCGCTCGCTGAACATCGCTGGCGCCCACTACATCGGCGCCGTCGTCATGGCGCACGTCCACGGTGATCTCGCCCTGCCCGGCCAGCGCACCGAACTCGACGACTACATCGACGAGCTGACCGCCCTCCGCAGCGAGGTCGCCAAGATCGGCCACAACATCAACCAGATCGCCAAGAAGCTCAACTCCGGCGGCCATCCACACCCTGGGGATAATGCTCTCCTGGCCCAGCTCGAGCAGACCCTGACGGCGGTCGGCGCCACCGTCGGCGACATCGCGGCAGCCGCGAACCAGGCCGTCGCCAAGAAGGCGGCCTGATGATCGCGAAGATCGGCGGCGGCAAGGACACCGCCGGTCTGATCCGGTACCTGTTCGACACGAAGAAGGCCAAGGACCACACCGACCCGCACCTGGTCGCCTCCTGGGACGGCTTCGCCCCCGACCCCGGTCGCGCCGACGACTTCGACGCCACGAAGAGGCTCCTGGTGGCCGACCTCGACCTGCACGTCAAGCAGGCCCGGCGGCTGGGCCGTGCACCCGAGAAGCACATATGGCACTGCTCGGTCCGGGCCGCCGAGACCGACCGCATCCTCAGCGACGAGGAGTGGGCCGACATCGCCCGCCGCGTCGTCGCCGCCACCGGCATCGCGCCCGACGACGACCCGGACGGCTGCCGCTGGGTCGCAGTCCGCCACGCACCGGACCACATCCACATCGCCGCCACCAAGGTCCGGGCGGATCTGCGCACTGCGCGGCACTGGAACGACTACATCACCGCCGACCGTGAACTAGCCGCCATCGAGAAGGAATACGGCCTTCACAAGGTCGTACGCGGGGACCGCACCGCCGCCAAGCGGCCCACCCGTGCCGAGCAGGAGAAGGCCCTCCGCGCTGGCCAGGAGAAGCCAGCCCGCGAACGGCTGCGCGCCACCGTGCGCACCGCCGTGGCAGCCGCCTCCAGCATGGAGGAGTTCGTCCACCTGCTCAGCCACCTCAACGGCGTGCTCGTGGAAGTCGTGTACTTCCCCTCCGGCGATGTACGCGGCTACAAGGTCGCGGCCGAAGACACCACCACTGCCGGCAAGGAGCCCGTCTGGTTCTCCGGGTCCGAACTCGCCCCGGACCTGTCCTTCCCCAAGATCCGACAGCGCCTGGAGGCCATCGACCGGCAGCCCGCCGACCAGCCGGGCCGGCGCAGGCCCAACCCCTGGTACCAGGCCACCGCCGCCACCGAACGCATCCCCCACCGCCTCGACCAGGACGACGATCAAGCCTCCCAGGCCCACCTCGCCGCCTTCGGCGAAGCCCTCGACGCCCTCCCCCTCCTCACGCCCCAGACCCTGAGAACCCAACTACGGGAAGCAGCAACGGCGTTCGAACGCGCCACGCGCTCCCGCATCGGGGCTGAACACCACCACACTCGCGCGCTGCGCGGCGCCGTGCGGGCGATGGTCCGCGAGCCCGCCCCCAAGGACGGCGCCATCCTGGCGATGTTCCTGGACGCCGCGATCCTCGTCGTGATCGCCGCCGCCCGTTGGCACGAGCTGCGCCACCACGACCAGCAAGTCGCCGCCGCCCAAGAAACCCTGCACCACCTCCAGGCCGCCTACGACCAAGCCTCGGTCGAGCCCCTGGCCGCCCTCGCAAGTCGTCGGCCGCCTCGGCAGGTCGTGGATCGGCACATCCGACAACTACGCCAGGTAGTACCCGAGCACGTGGATCAGATCATCGAAGACCCCGCCTTCGACGCCCTCACCACCGCCCTCGCCGAGGCGGAGGCGGCTGGCCACAACGCGTCCACCGTCCTCGCCCAGGCGCTCACCCAGCGCACCCTGGACGACGCCCACAGCCCCGCACGAGCACTGACCTGGCGCATCCACCGTCTCGCCGACAGACACGTACCAGGCCCACGCACGCAGGCAGTAACCCGTGCGCATCACATCGCAGTGCCTTCCACGGCTCCGCGACCGGAGCAGTCTCGGGCTCGGCGGCGCTGATCACCTCTGTGCTGGGCCCCCACCGTCCGAAGTGGGTGACTGGGGTTTGCGGTGCTTGCCGGTGCCGGAGCCGAGCGGCTTCGGCACCGGCCCGGTCAGCGTCGGCTCATTGACCTCGGGATGCAGGAGGGCCTTGGCCTCCGCCAGGTTGGCGACGAAGCCGTACGGCTCCCACGTGTGTCCGTTCCAGCGCTCGATGGCTCGGGGTGCATCCGGGTTCAGATGGGATGTCTTGGGGCCATCGCCGGAGACGACAGGTGCGGCGCGGAGTCGGCCGATCTTCGAGTCACGGCGTTCCGCCCAGTCCTTCAGCGGCTCGTCGTCCATCCTGCATTCCTCGCGTCGGCGGTGGTGGCTGTGTCAGGAGGGTAGCCGCCACTGCGGACCGCTCGGGTTTCCGAGCCAGACGACCTGTCCGTCGCGGGAGACGGTCACTCCGAACGCGGCGGTGCTCGGCGCGCCGTACTCCTCCCAGGTGGCGATGGCCGACTCGATCACGTCCCAGAGACGTCGGGGGCCGCCCTGCCGGACCTCCCAGCCGCTGTCGGTAGCGGTGAGTACGGCGAAGGAATCGGTGACGCTGTCCAGTACGAACGTGCTGAGCGGGCTGCCGTCGACCGCCATGGAGAAGAATCGGGCGTCCGGTGCGGCGAGTTGTGCCATGAACGCCGGCCCTGAGTCGGTGAGTGCCTCCGGTCCGTACGCGGCCTTCCGCTTCGTTCCGTCGTCGGATCCCGGGACCATGCCAAGGCTCTCCGGGGCATCCTGCTGGCGGGCGATCATGAAGCTCGGGTCGTCCTCGCTGAACCAGCCGCTCGCGCTGTCCCCGGCGGCGATGAGTTTGACCAGGCCGAGGGAGCGCATCCAGCCGCGCAGGGTGGTGAGGATGACGCCGCCCGGCCGTACCTGTTCCAGCCAGGCGGGCGGGATGTTACGGAAGCCGCAGGTGGCGATCAGCCGGTCGTAAGGCGCTCCGTCCGGGTGGCCGACGCGGCCGTCCCCCACCAGCAGGTGAGGGCTGTAGCCGGCACTGGCGAGAGCCTCACGGGCGCGTCGGGCCACGCCCTCGTCCGTCTCGATCGAGGTCACGCTGCCACTGTCGAGCCGGTGGCACAGCAGGGCCGTCGAGTAACCAGTGCCCGTGCCGATCTCCAGCACGTTCATGCCGTCGTGCACGTCCAGGTCTTCGAGCATCCGGACGACGAGGCTGGGCAGGGTCGATGACGAGGTCGGGGCCGCGTTGCTGATCGGCTTCGGGTCAGTCCAGTCGATGTCGTGGCCGTCGAACTGGGTCATCCATGTCTCGTCGGTGTAGACGAGCCGGAGCCACTCGTCCTGGTCGACAGTCTCCGGCGTCACGGGCTCCCAAGTGGTGACGCCGGACGCGTCGCTCTCCCGGTAGAAGCGAGGGACGAACACGTGGCGAGGCACCGCTTCAACGGCGGCTCGCCACTGTGGCGACCGCAGCCGGCCGTCCTCCTCCAGCTGGCGGGCGAGCCGAAGCCGTAGATCGGCAGCGGCCGTCTCGATATCGGGCTCACTGGCCATGGACACCTCCTTCCAGGAGGTCGGCGAGTGCGGCGGTCATGGGTAGACCGGTGGGCGGCTCCATCCATGCCCACTGCCCGGAAGGATTGCACTCGATGAAGATCCACTCACCCGAGTCGGTCAGGGCGAAGTCGAACGCCCCGAAGACGAGCCCGAAGTGCTTCAGGTAGGCGTGCATCGACTGCTCCACCGCGGGCGGGGCCGCAAGCGGCGTGTACGTGTGAGTGCTGTAGTCAGTCCGCCAGTCGAGGAGACCGGAGTCGATCTGCACGGCGAAGATCTGCTCGCCGATCACCGTGACCCGGATGTCGGCGACCTTGTCCACGCGCTTCTGGAAGAGGTGCATGGTGCCGGTCACGGAGTTATCGATCTCGTCGGCACTCACTTCGGTCACCGGGACGGTCTGGGCGTGGCCGTCGACCAGGTAGAGCGGAACCGAGATCGGCTTGAAGATCGCCGGGCCGTACTCCTTGATGAAGGCCCGTGCGTCGTCCGGGACGTTGGTGATGACCGTGGGCGGCACCTTGAAGCCTGCCGCCGCTGCTGCCGCGAGGCCGGCGGGCTTGTACTCGGCGTCGCCGATGCGGTTGGGGTGGTTGACGTAGAGGCAGCCGGGCAGGGAGGTCAGGATGCCGCCGAGCCCGTAGCGGGCCTGGGCCACGGTGAACCTCTCGTCCTGCCTGTCGAGGTGAGGGAAGGTGAACCCGGAGGGGCGCCGGTAGTACAGGGCGCGCACGGTGCCCAGTTCGGCATGTCGGCTCGGGGTCTGCACGCTTCCCCGCCAGCCGTCAGTGTCGCCGCCGATGGCGGCCGAGCACGACAGGGTGGCCGGGAAGTCACCGGAGTCGAACCGCACGACCGGGACACCCCGGTCGTGCAGCTCGGCAATCACGAAGTCCGCGGTCGGGTCGTCAAGGTTGGTGACGACCAGGACCGGACGCTCGTCGTTCGTCACCACAGTCACTGGTCGGTGTCGTTGCCCGTGTCGCTGTCCGGGGAGTCGCTGTTGCGGTCCCCCTGGCCGGTGGTGCCGGTCTTGGGGTTCGTACCGGAAGATGTGCCGTGGCCGGGGGACATGGTGGGTGCCCCGGAGGCGTCGAAGTACAGGGCGGTCTGCGTCGCCGGGTCCAACTTCACCGTCGCGTAACCGGAGTCCTCGACGGGCGGGTACGGGGCGATCCGGCGCAGGCCCCATGGGACGGCGGTCAGGTGTCCCTGCGGCAGCGGGCTGCCCGTGGGAAAGCGATCCATGTGGTTGAACACAATCTTCCTTTCGGTGGTGGAAGTACCTGTGTGATGACTGTCTTGCTTGCCCGCCGGCCACCTGCGGCTTTCATGTGCCCAGCGGGAGCGGTGAGCGCCGGTCGGCGTCAAGCAGGATCAGACCGGCGCGAGAACTTGCCGTCGAAGGCCCTCAAGCACACGCGCGAGCAGGACTACTTCCGGCTCCCTGGCCTCGACGGCGGCTCGGCCCTCGGCGTACCAGCGGCCGAGATGCCGCTGCCATGCGATGTCCGCTCGAACGACCTCGGCGCGGATCTCCCCGAGCGCCAGGTCGGACTCCATGTGCAACCGGAGGAGATCGGCAGGTGTGATGCGCAGCGGCTCGGCGAACATCGACGAATCGCAAGCGTCTGCCAGCTGGAGGGGACCGAGGGTGACTTCCACGCAGGCGTCCGGACTCGGATCGTTCACCAGCTCGTCGGCCCGCATCAGCCGTAACGAAATGCGGGGCCTCAACATGCGACCGGTGCTTCCGTGCCCGGCACTTCCAGCTCGGCCCACACGACCTTGCCCCACCGCTTACGGTCGTAACCCCATCTCCAGCTGAGGGCTTCGACCAGGAGCAGGCCGCGCCCTCCCTCCGAGTCATCATCGGGGTTGCCCGGCTCGGGAGTGTCCCGGCAACTGTCGGCGACACCGATGCGCACCACGCGCTCGGCCGGCCGCGTGACCCGGACCCGGACGACACGGCACCGCGTATGACGGACCGCGTTGTTGACCAGTTCGGCGACGACCTGGACTCCGTCCCCAGCCAACTCACCTATGCCCCAGGTATTCAGAGCAGCGGAGACGAGCCGGCGGGCCCGGCGAGCGGATTCCGGCTCGCACGGCATCGTCTCGGTGTATCCGGGCGCGCCGGTCGCAGTAGGTCGGGCTGCGGTCATGGTCACGAGAACATCCCTCCGAGGGTGGGACGCCCGCCCAGCCGACGGGGTGACGACGGAACGGGCTCTCCTCCATGCCGCCGAGAGGAAGGGGGAATCGGAACCTCCCGACGGGCGATGACCAGTCAACGACCTGGAAGGGGACGGGAACAGGAAAGGTCGCTACCTCGCCGGTCACTCCGAACCGGAAGACTTTACGGTCCCGTGATCTGAGGGCTGGTTCGCTCGATGCCATCGGTCTACCGTCGGTGACATGGCAGCGAACGCCATCCTCAAGAGCCGGATGGACGAACTCGGTCTCACGCAGGAGGAATTAGCAGGTCGGATGAACGCCGCACTCGCGGAGATCATCGGCCGGCCCGGCGACGTCTCCGACCGGACGGTCCGCAACCTGCTGAACGGAACCTCGCGCCGGCCCATCGGACGCACATGCGCTGCTCTGGAGCGGGTGTTCGGCTGTCCGGTCGAGGACTTAGGGTTCAGCGCACCACGCACCATGCACCCCCCGCAGGAGGAGGATCCCGTGCGGCGTCGCACCTTCATCACCTCGGCCACCGGGACCGCAGCCGCAGCCGTCCCCTTGGTAGCCCAACGCCGCGCCGTCGGCATGTCGGACGTAGCACGCGCCGCCGCCGGAATGAACGCACTCGTCGAAGCCGACGACCGCCAAGGCGGCCACTCCGAACTGGAACAGGCGGCCGCCGCGGGCCGTGACGACGTCCTGGAACTGCAACAGCGCAACGCCAGCGAACGCGTCCGCCGCGCCCTGTACGCACTGGCTGCCGAGTACACCACCGTCGCGGCCTGGTCCTGCATCGACGCCCGCAACCTCGACCAGGCCCAGAAGTACCTCAACGAATCCGCGACCTACGCTGGCCTCTCCCAAGACGGCCCCACCGAGATGCGGGTATGGGTCAACCTCTCCATGCTCGCCTACCAGCGGCACAACTGGCCCGAAGCACTCGCGGCGGCACAAGCGGCACAAGCCTCCTACGCAGCTCGCCGGGACCCCTTCTTCGACTCACTGGGCCGGGTCCGCGCCGCCCTCGCATACGCGGCCCTCGGGGACGGACGGGCTGGCCTGCGGTCCCTGGGATCTGCCCAGGACACCTACACCAAGACGGCGGAGCGCGAACGCCCGCGCTGGACGGCCTTCTACGGCCAGGCCGAACTCGACCATCTTGCCGCCATCGTGCAGTTCAACAGCGGACGCCCCGCCCACGCCGAGGCCATGGCCCACCGCGCCCTGGCCAAGATCCCGGCAGCTTTCCGGCGCAACAAGGCCCTCGCCACCGCGCAGCTCGCCCTCGCTCAGCTCCACCAAGGCGACGCAGAGCAGGCCACGGTCACCGCGTCCGACGTCTTCACGATCATGGACGGCGATCCCCTGCCCGGCCGCATGCGCACGCTCATCGGCGACTTCCACCGGGGCCTGTTCGTCCGGGCTCCCTCCACCGCCTACGCACGAGACTGGGCAGACCGCATGCGCACCGAATGGAGTCGAGCGTGACCGACCTGCGTCACTTCCAGCATGGAAACCTCCCCGAAGGCTTCCGTCAGATGCTCATCGACGTACACGCCGACGCCTACGCCGACCAGATGGACGACCCCTTCCACCAACGCTTCGCCTGGTTCGCCGACCACTGGTCCGGCATGGACGGCTTCTCCTGTGTCGTCGCCTACGACGGAGAACAACCGACCGGCTTCGCCTACGGCGCTCCGCTCGCGCCCGGCCGCGAATGGTGGCGCTCCACCGGATACCGGCCGAACAACGGCTACTCCTCCACCTACGCCGTGTCCGAGGTCATGGTGCGCCCCCACTGGCGCAAGCAGGGAATCTCTGAACGACTCCACGAAGCGCTCCTGAAGGAGCGACCGGAAGACCTCGCCGTACTCCTGGTCGACGTGACCCACCCCAAGGTGCAGGCGCTCTACGAGTCATGGGGGTACGCCAAGGCCGGCGAACAGCAACCGTTCGCAGACTCACCGGTGTACGCCGTCATGGTCAAGCAGCTCCGAGCTTGACGCAGAACCCCGGGAGACGCGTCGGGTGGCCCCAACTATTGGCGCAAGTCCAAGCACACCGCCGCCTGGAGGATGGCCGCATGACCACGGCGCCCGCCATCGAACTCCGCACCTTCACCACCCTCGGCACCGTCCGCGGCGACCTCCTCGACGTGTACGCCGACGTACGCGCCCCCCTCCTCCGCCTGCCGAACTACGCGGTCACCGCGTTCGGCGAGCGTATGGACCGGAGCTGTGCGTTGCGCAGCTGGCTGCTTCGGCCCCCGCTCCCTCCGCCTTCTCCGCTTCCACGACCATGTGTTCGACCTTGACGGCGTCCTCGGCGGCTTCTTCTGCGTCCTTGACCACGGTGTAGGCGCGGTCCAGGGCGCGCCAGACCTTGAAGGCTTCGACGCCAACCTTGATGGCTTTGAAGATCTTGCCCCAGGGGACGGCTGACGTTGCCGTCAACTACTGCCGTCAGGTGCCCCAACACACGAGAGGCCCCACCGGAATCAAACCCGGTGGGGCCTCTCATATTTCGCAGCTACTGCTCAGCCCAGCGCCACATTCCATGCGCCGAATACCTCAACAAAATCCGGAGTCCAAATGATCAGATTCGGCGATCCCGGCCTGGAAGACAGGAGACCATCGACGATGCTCTGCACCTTGACTGAGCCGAGTCCGCCGGATACTGGCCAAACATGGCCGCCTCGATCATTCTGCCCGAACTCTTCAATCAGGATTGAACCATCCGGATCCGGAATCGCCCAGAGAGCGAAGAGCCGGTCGTTGAGAGTCTCAGCATCCAGCCTCTCCGCGAACAGCTTGAAGTACCAGCAGGCGTTTCCATCCCTGCGCCTCGCGACCCCTTCGATTGGCCCATCGCGCCAATCGAAGATGACTAGAACCTGAAGGTGACCAAGCTTCCCTGCCGAGCTCTCGCTCATCTTATCTCCGCCCAAACACGGTATTGAAACCTATTTGGACTGCCGAGTCCACCGGTTTCGGAAGTATCAGCGTGTGACGCATAGGGAGATTCCGAGTGGGGGTGAAGATCAACGAGAACCCTGCCGCCTCTATTTGCCCTTTCGTTGCTACGGATGCACCTTCAACCGGACCGTCAACCGCTCGCGCCGAAAGTCCGTGCCCGAACGACTTAGGGTTCTCTTCCGCTTTTTGCGCTTGAGTGGAGAGTCGCCCGGCGCTTTCCTTACTGGTTCCGAACCTCGCAAAGCTCTGATCGGAACTACAGGTGCATGGCTGGCCAAACTCCGGGCCGCCGGGACCGCAATTGTGAACCAGGACCGGTGCGGCGCCTGCGAGCACATAGTACGTGTGCAGGGTGCCGACGGTGAGGTCGTACGTGGTGCCGTGCTGATGGAAGTTCCGCACGTGGCGGATGACGACCATCGCGCCGTTTATGGTGCGGAGCTCGGTGCCCGCTCTGAGAAACCTCAGGCGGGCATCGCGTCACTCCTGGTCTCTATATCCCTCGACCTGTTCAGCGATTTCCTCCAGAGCCTCCGCTCCAATGGCCTCCTCCAGGGAGTTACCCACGAATTCCCGAGCGCGGGCCAGTCTCGCAGGGATCTCGTACTCCACCACATAGTCAAGAAGCACGCGGGGGTCCGCCCCTGCCCCGATACGTGACAGCACCCGATCCAGAGACACCACGTACTCCTCCAGATCCCGGAACAAATCAGTGAATCCTGCCAAGTCCACCGGGATACCCTGAGTCACGCCTGTCACCTTTTCACTCGAATATTTTCGACCGGAAGGTCGCCATCTGCAACCCATTCAGTGATGCCCATTGTCGAATTAAATCTCGATCGGACCCGGCCGGCCGGAACATCAAATTCGAGGACATGATTTCCTCTGCCGCGCCCAATTCCCAGCGTGGACTCGGCATCACGGGGACTCATCGGCTTCCCCTTGGCCGGAACGAGGAAGACCTTATTTTGGTCACTCGCTCTGATGACCTTACTCTGGACAATACCCGCCTTGCCCCGCGCATTCGTGTAGTGCCGCATCCGAATCATCTCTTCAGGGGCGTCATCGCCACCTGAAGGACAGTTATGGACGAGGACCGGCGTGGCCCCTGCCAACACATAGTACGTATGCAGCGTACCGACCGTGAGGTCGTAAGTCGTCCCGTGCTGGTGGAAATTGTGGACCTTGGCCACCACGATGGTCGTGCCGTCTGTAGCGCGGAGCTTGGTGCCCGGGGTCAGGTCGTGAGCGTCGGTCCAGCGGTGGTGGGTGGCGTCCCAGAAGGGGTGGTGCCAGGTGGTGGTGAGGGTCTGCTTCGCAGACGGTGTGTCAGCCTGCTTCCCGCGTGGGGGCCCTCGGGTCGGGGCCGTGTCCAGGGTCAGGGTCGTGAAGTCCTTGTCGGTCTTCGTGACGATGACCTGCTGGACCTGCTCCGGGGCCGTGACGCCGGTCTGTGGGTCGGTGGCCAGGACCGTGTCGCCGGCTTTCACCTTGCTGATCGGTTTTGATGTGCCGTCGGCCAGGCGGACGCCGGTGCTGGGGAGGAAGCTGTGGACCGAGCAGGACGCCGCGTCGGTTCCCGCATCCTCCGCCGCACGGGTCTCCGCCAATGCGTGTTCCGCGCGGACCGCGTCGTCGGCGAGTTTCGCGGCCTCCTCCGCGTCCTTGACCGCCGTATAGGCGCGGTCCAGGGCCCGCCATATCTTGAAGGCTTCGACGCCGACCTTGATGGCCTTGAAGACCTTGCCCCAGGGGACCGCTGTCAGGGCCGTGTTGACGCAGCCCATCACGTCGCCCTTGGTGAAGCAGTTGTAGGCGTCCGTCAGGCCAAGGACATCCGCAACCAGGCTGAGCAATTGGTGCTTGAAGCCGGACGCCTGCTTCTTTGCTGCGGCGGCGGCTGCGTTCGCGGTGGACTTGGCCCGCTGCAGGGCGCGTTCCTCGGCCTGCGGGTCGTACGTCTTCTTGCTGATGTTGCCGCCGTCGGCGCCGAAACTGTGACCGTCGGAGCAGCGGCCGTGGTGGCAGACGGCGGTGTTCGTGCCCATCGGGTCGACCGGGCCGGTCGTGACGTACCGGGTCGGGTTGCTCTTGCTGGTACCGGTGCCGCCGATCGGGTAGCCGATGCCGCACAGGTCGGCCATGCACAGACCGGAGGGGTCGGACTCGGTGACCGGGGAGTCGCCGGCGTAGTCGTAGGCGTTCCAGGTCTGCGGGGAGCCGGTGTCCAGTACCGGGTCGGGGCTGAGGAAGCGGCCGATGGTGGGGTCGTACTCGCGGGCGCCGAGGTTGGTCAGGCCCGTGTTGTCGTCCTGGGTGCCGCCGACGTAGCCCTTTTGGCCGATCCACGTTCCGCCCTGGTCGCGTGACTCGCCGAAGGGCTTGTACTGGCGGCGGACCACCTGCTGCGTCTGGGAGTCGATCTCCAGTGTGCCGGTGCCCTGATGGTCCGGGACCAGGTAAGTGAACTTACCGTCAGAGGAGTGGGTGGCCACGGTCTGGCCAGCGATGGAGATGTAGCGCACGCCGTCCGCGGTCGTGGCGCCGGTCTTGAGAGTGATCTCCTCGTCGCCGGTGTACAGGGTGGTGCCGTCGGGGCTGTGGCGGATCAGCAGGGTGCCGTCGGCGTCGTAGAGGTACTTCGTGTCGCCGGCCGAGCCCGTCGAGGCCAGTTCGGAGAGGTGTCCCTCGTCGTCGTAAGTGAGGGTGTCGGTACCCGCGCGGGTGCTGCGCGTGTGGACGTTGCCGTTCTCGTCGTAGGTGTAGGCGTTGGTGGTGTTCGCAGTCGCGTCGCCCGGGACGACCGTTTCCACCGTCTGGACCGCGTGGGCCGGGCCCTTGCCTGCCGTGAACGGGTTGTAGGAGGACGTCGCGTCGTGGGACGTGTCGCCTGTCGTGTCGTGGTCGACCTGGGAGGAGCGGGCGCCTGTGGCGTCGTACGTCCAGGACTGCCAGTACGGCGACGGGCCGCCCACGGTCGTCGACGCGCCGGATGCGGGGGTGGCCGAGCAGTCGTCGGTGGCCGTCCACGCGTCTTGCAGACGCTGTGCCCAGTCGTAGTCGAAGCACTGGGTGTCGGTAGAGCCGGTCTCCAGTTTGTCGGTGATCTTCGTGACGTTGCCGGAGGGCTGGTAGGTGTAGCTGGTCTTGTCGGCGATCGCGGTGCCCGACTTGGTGACGGTGGTGGAGTCGGTCAGGCGGTGGGTCTGGTCGTCGTAGTTCAGGGTCTGCTGGGCGAAGTTGCCGGTGGTGCCATAGGTGAACTGGTACGGCTCGTCGAACTCCGTGTAACTGAGCTTGTCGACGTAGTCCCAGCTGTTCGTGGTCCCGCCGACGGAAGTGGGGCGGCCGTAGGCGTCGTAGTTGTAGGAGACGGTCTCCTGCGGCAGCTTGACGGCCGTCGGGTCCTGGTCGGTGTAGTTCTTCAGCGTTCCCGTGAGGTTGTACGTGTTCTGGTGGATGTAGTCGCCGGCCAGGGCGCCTTCGGCGGCGGGGACCGTGAGCTGTGTCGCCTGTACCCAGCCGTGGCTGTCGTAGCCGAGGACCTTGTCGGTGTAGGCGGAGCCGCCGGTGCCGCCCACGTAGCGGATGGACGCGGTGGGCTTGCCCTTCTTCAGCGTGTCGTACGTCCACGCGGCCAGTTCGTTCGACGTCGACTGCGCGGCGCCGCCCGTGGTGTCGAACTCGGCCTTCTTGCGGCCCATCTCGTCGTACGTGTAGCTGATGGTCTTGCCGCCGTTGTCGGTCGTGGTCAGCAGCTGGCCGGCGTTGTCGTACGTGGAGCTGGAGGAGCCGGTGTCGGGGTCGGTCTGGGAGGTGCGACGGCCGAGGAGGTCGTAAGTGCTGGACCAGGTGTGGCTCTGGCCGTCGTCCTGGCCGGTCTGGTGGCCGGCCCCGTCGTAGGAGTAGGTGACGGTGTCGGCGGCGCCGGTGGCTGTGGGGCCGTGGTAGCGCAGCAGCTTGACCAGCTGGTCGCGGGCGTCCGTGTACGTGGTGGTGGGGGTGGCGCCGAAGGGTACGGCGCCGGCCGACGGGGTGACGTCGACGCGGTCGGAGCCGGGGTAGGCGGTGGTGGTCCGCCAGGTCTCCGAGGCGAAGTGGTAGGCGATCGAGGCCGTGACCCGGCCCGCTCCGTCGTAGACCGTGGCGGTCTGCGACGGGGTCTTGGTGTCGGGCGCGTCGACCAGCGTGCCGGTCGGGGCGCCGCTGTTGTAGTACGCGTCGGAGGAACTGACCGCCCAGCCGTGCGAGTCGTAGACGGTGTCGGTGATCGTACGGCCGCCGTCGACGGTCGCCGTCTGCGTCTCACGCGGGCGCAGCATCGCGTCGTAGATGGAGATGGAGGTGCGGTAGGCGTTGTCGTCGTCGAGGGTCTGGGTGGTGACCGTGGACGGCACCGACGGTGAGAGGTTGTAGCTGTACTTGATGTTGGGGTTGTTGTCGGTGGGGAAACCCGGGCTCCACACCTGGGTCAGGCGGCCGAGCGGGTCGTAGGTGCTGGTGGTGGAGTAGCCGGCCGCGTCAGTGGTCTTCAGGTCCAGGCCGCGGGCCGGGTCCAGCGTGGTCGTGGTGGCGAAGCCGGCGGTCTGGCCGGTGACCTTCGGCTGGGTGACTGTGATGGAGGTCGGAGAGGCACCGGTCGCGGGGGTGTAGGCCGTGGTCGTGACGCGGCCGTCGGCGTCCGTCTCGGTCAGTTCACGGCCGTAGGAGTCGTAGGTGTTCTTCAGCGCCGTGATGTAGTGCGGGGTGCCGTCGGCCGCCACCGAGTCGGCCTTCTGGATCATCGTGACATCGCCCTTGGTGGGGGCTGCGGTGTTGCTGGTGGAGCCGTCGAAGAAGGTGAGGTCGTCGCTGAGCAGGTCCTGCGGGTACTTCGGGGTGGCCGAGCAGGAGACGGCGACCTCCTGGACCCGGCGCGGTACGGGCAGCTGGTTGCCGGAGGCGTCCGTGTCGTACCAGGTGCGGGTGCACTTGTCGTCGGTGGATGTCGTGACGTCGCCCAGGTCGTCGACGCTCTGGGGCAGGCCGCTGGCCGCGTCGATCGTGTAGTCGATCTCGGTGGTGCGCTTGGTGCCGTCCGCCTTGGTGGTGACGGTGCGGGCCCGCTGGATGTTGGTACGGCGCGCGACGAGCGGGTCCAGGCCCGCCTTGGTCCGGGTCTGGGTGGCCGTCGCCGCCGAGCTCCAGGGGTCGGTGACGCCGTCCGAGAGCAGTGCGCCGCCGTCGCCGTTGTAGGACTGCGCCTCGAAGGTCTGACCGGCCAGCCAGTCGGAGTCCTTCTGCGGGTCGTCCTTGGCGGTGTCGTTGAGGGTGACGCTGCGCGTGCCGGTGGAGGTCTTGTCGCCGTCCATGCCGCGGAAGTACGTCTCGCGGGAGAGCGTGATCTTCTCGGGAGACGTGCCGGTGCGGGTCTCGACCGTGCCGTAGCCGCGCCACTGGTTCCAGGTCCGGTACTTGACCGGGGTCAGCGGGTCGTCGTTGTAGTGCCAGGCCGGGTCGCCGACGTAGGTGTAGGAGGTCTGGACGGGGAGCCCGTGGGCGGTGGGGTCCTGCGTCGTCACGGAGTTGACGAGGAACTTGTTGAACCAGTCCAGCTGCGGGGACGTCTGACCAGGCGGGGTCCAGTACTGCGGATAGCAGCGGTAGGTGTTGCTGTCCTGGCTGGAGGGGAGCACCGGGGTGCCTGTGCGGTGGCACTGGGGTCCGGTGTAGTTGACGGTGATCGCTTCGCCGGACTCGGTGGTGACCGTGGTCATCCGGTAGCGGGTGATGGGCTGGTAGCCGTCGAGGCCGTCCACCCGGTTGGCGAGTGCCTGGCCGGCGAACTGCACCGGCGGCAGATCGAGGCTTCCGCCGTCCTTGCCGGTGTGCACGATCTGGCTCAGCCACAGTGACGGGGTGGTGGTGTCGCCGGTCGGCGGGAAGGTCTGGGTGAGGGTCCAGGCGTCGACGTTCTGGTATCCGGTGCCGACCAGGGACTGGGTGCGGATGCCCGTCAGCCGCTTGGTGGTGAAGAAGGCCGGGCCGTGGTTGTTGCAGGTGCCCGTGGATGCGCAGGTCTGGTCGACGGGGACGTCCGGCCAGTGCGTGGCGTTGGCCGTGGTCATCTTCGACGTGGCGCAGTCGAAGCTGGAGTCGGCGAGGCAGCGCTCGGAGGTGTCGAAGAAGACCTGGGCTGCGGCCGGGGCGGTGGTGTCGTAGACCTTGCCGTCCAGCTGCCCGTACTGGATCTTGGAGAGGTAGCCGCTGCGGGCGTAGGTGGTCGGCGTGGTGGAGTTGTCCCGGCCGTAGTAGCCGGTCTCGGGCGTGTACCAGTAGCTGATGGCGTTGCCGTGCGGGTCGACGGTGTAGTCCAGGTTCCAGCGGTAACCCTGCTGGCACCAGGAATTGGCGAAGGTGGCGGCGTGGCACGGCTCGCCAGTGTCATTGCCGTAGACGGGCGTGGTGAACACCGAGTTGGTGGTCGCGTTTCCGGTCGCCCAGCCGGGCAACCGGTTCCGGCCGAAGTAGTACTGCGTGCCGTCGGCGGTGGTGACGACGAAGTACTCGTTGTCGTTGTCGCCGTTGACCGTGTCGGTCTTGACCTCGATCTTCTCGCCGCTGTCGCCCTGCGGGTGCCAGGTGCCCGACTTGTCATCGTGGACGAGTGTGTTCGACGAGCCGTTCAGCGACAGGGTGAGCGAGTCGACGTCATCGGACCAGCACTCGTCGGAGGTCTTGGGGGTGCCGTTCGCCGTGTCGTCGGAGCAGGAGGCGTAGCTGCGTTCGACGAAGCCGGGCGAGTAGTCCCAGCCGTCGCCGATCCAGGAGGACTGGGCGTTGGTCGAGGAGGTACGCCCGTCCACGCTCTGCGAGCTGTAGTCCAGGGACACGCTCGGGGCCAGGCTGCCAGGGACGTCGGGCACAGAAATGGGGTACGAGTAACTGAAGGCACCGGTCGAACCACCCGCCGTCCACTGGCCCGACGGGGCGAGGTCGGTGGCCCCGTAGCTGCCGCCACCGCCCGAGGCTGCCGCCTCCGCCGCGAGCACCATCGGCTGAGCCGTGGTGGTGGCAGAGAGCGGGATGTCGGCCGAGACCGTCTGGGTCTTCGTGTCGTTGGTAGAGGTCAGCGGGGTCTGCTTACGGCACGCGGCATCCTGCGGGGTGGTCAACGCGCAGGCCGGCAGCTGGACGAGGCGGAGCCGGCCGGCCCAGTCGCCGCCATAAGCGTCCTTGAACGCCGAATAGTCCAGGCCGACTTGGGCGGTGCCGCCAGAAGTGGCGCTGTCCGGCTGCACGGAGAGAACGACGCCGCGGACGCCGAGCTTCTGCGCGGCCGTCTGTCCCGGCAGCGACACGTGCACGTGAACGCCTGCACCTGCCCGGCGCGCTCCCTTCGCCGCCGCAACCGTCACCGGGATGTCATCAGCCCGCTTGGCGGCGGCTCCACGTGCGGGAACCGTCACATCGGCCGTGCCCTTGGTGGGCCAGGTCTTGTGTGCCTGGGCAGCGCTCCAGCGCGCCATGTGCGGGACCTTCACGGCTTTGCCCTTGACCGGTGACACGGACACCGAGGGCTCTTTCTTCGCCTTTACGAGGTAATCCGCGTGCTGTCCGGCCGCAAGGGCATCCGCCGGCGAGAGAAACCCGACGAGCAGACCGAGAACACTGACCGCGACAGTCCATAAAGCGGGTGCCCTGCGTATCCGCATGGTCTTTCTGTACATCCGCCAACGCGAACTTCGACGCACTGTGGACCCCCCATTCCAGCACGGCTACCGAGGAGATATTTGATCAGATTCAGAACGCCACTCACAGGCCCTTCACATGTTCAGAAGGTATTGAATTAGTCATACATCGACCCGTGTTCGACCAAAATTAGAGGTCAAATGCACCAACTTCGCTACGAACGGTAGTCATTACTCGACAACGGGTTTAATAAGGTCACCAGACGGCAAAGTTGCACACTTCATCTACACATCTGGCGAGGTCTCTTTCGGGGCGACTTCCCCCCTCGGGCTGTTGTGGCTCTGCCGTGAATGCGGGTAGCCTCCCTCGCGCCCACAGGCGCTTTTCACTCGGACTCAAATTGGGGGGCAGATGTCCGACCGTTTCCGCCGACTTTCCTCCGGCGGTCCACTCAGAAAGAAACCGCGAATACCGGGCCGGTTTCTGGTCCTTGCCACGGTCAGCGCGCTCTGCCTGACACCGCTCGCAGCTCAGCCGGCCACGGCCGACTCCGCACCGGGCTCCGTCTCAGATGTCGACACCAGCCAGCCGGACCTGACTCCGGCACCGACGAACGACACGACGCCGCCGAAGCCCACCGGCTCCCTGCGCCCGGCCGATGACGAAGACGGGCTGACGACAGCCGAGGAGTCGGCGCTGGCCGGCGCCCAGAAGCAGGCCGCGACAACCGGCAAGCCAGTCCGGGTGGACGCCCTGACCACCGAGACGGCGACCACGACGGCGAACCCGTCGGGCACCGTCACCTACGACTCCAGCCTGCTGCCGGTACGGGTCCGTAACGCTCGTCGCTGGGTCCCTGTCGACGCCACCCTGACACGCAACGCGGACGGTACCTGGAGCCCGAAGGCCGCGGCCGAACCGCTCGCCTTCTCCGGCGGCGGCACCAGCCCCCTCGCCACAATGGCCAAGGGCAAGGCGTCCCTCGCCCTGTCCTGGCCGCACGCACTGCCCACCCCGCACGCCTCGGGCGCGAGCCTTACCTACCCGGACGTGCTGCCCGACGTGGACCTGCAGGTCACCGCCGATACACAGGGCGGCTGGTCACAGATCCTCGTCGTCAAGAACGCGCAGGCCGCCGCCAACCCCGCGCTCGCCCAACTCGCCCTGACCACCCAGACCAAGGGCGTCGCCGTCACCGACGACGGCCACGGCAACCTCGCAGCGACCACCCCGGACGGCAGGGTGCTCTTCAGCGCCCCGCAGCCGGCGATGTGGGACTCCAGCGGCATCGGCGCGGCCCACACGCCCCCCGAGGCCGGTCCCGCACCCAAGGCCCATGTCGCCCGCGTCCAGGGTCGCCTGCGCGGCAGAACGCTGTCCCTGGTCCCCGATGCCAAGCTGCTCACCGGCGCGCACACCAGGTTCCCGGTCTTCATCGACCCGTCCTGGAACCCGCACGACGCCACCGGCGCAAGACAGCACTACGTCGAGACCCAGCAGGGCTGTCCCACGGCGAAGAACTACGACTCCATCCAGTACGGGGACCCCGGCGTCGGCTACAACAGCTGGTCCGGCTGCATCGGTGACGAGATCTCCTACTTCCAGGTCGCCGTGCCCTCCATCGTCGACCGCTCACACGTGCTCACTGCCACGGTAAACGTCAAAGAGAACTACTCCGCAAGCTGCAGCTTCTCTTCAGACGTCTCCCTGTACTGGTCCGACGCGATCAACTCGTCGACCACCTGGAACAGCAACACGTCACGGACCACGAAGGAAGACACCAAGAGCTTCGGACCGGCCTGCTCCAGCGAGCCCTCTGCCGGCTTCGACGTGACCAAGACGATCAGAAGCGGTGTCACCGTTCCCTGGAAGAGCTGGACGTTCGCTCTCCTCAACAGCCACAACGGCAGTGGCGACGGCAACTACTTCAAACGCTTCGACAACAACCCCTCGATGGCCATCACCTACAACCACGTGCCCAACAAGCCCGGCAACCTGGCCACCAAGGTCGGCTCCACCTCGCTGGGCTGCGGCACCACCGGCGACTACCCCATCGTCGGCAAAACCCTGGCCACCACCCCGCCCACCCTCAACGCCACCATCGGCGACACCGACAAGGACGCTCTCGCGGCCACCTACTCGTACTGGGTCGGAAGCGGTACGGCCACCACGACAACCAGCGCCACAGTCGCCAGCGGCGCCAACGCACCCAAGCAGCTTCCCTCGACGTTCATGAGCGGCCTCGCCGACGGCAGCGTGGTCAGCTGGAAGGTCACCTCGTCCGACGGCGAGGACACCTCCGCCACCTCCGCCACCTGCCACTTCACCGTCGACCTGCACAGCCCCGCCCAGCCCACCGTCAAGTCCGCCGACAGCCTCTACCCGGAGGACGCGCCCGGCATCACCGCCGCCGGCACCCCGGGCAGTTTCACCCTCTCCGTGAACCCCGGTACCAACGGCAACAACGCGGCCAAGTTCCTCTACGGCCTGGACGCCGCGCCACCCACGTCCAACACCCCCGCCTCACAGACCAAGAAAGCCGACAACAACACCGCCACGATCACCGTGACCCCGGTGGCACCCGGCACCCACACTCTCTACGTCTACGCAGTCGACTCGGCCGGCAATGTCTCCTCGCAGCAGCAGTACGAGTTCACCGCGCTGGGCCACACGTGGTCGCACACGTTCACCAGCCTGCAGGCGGCCTTCAACAACACCGCCACCACCGCCGACAGCAACCCCACCACCGCCGACGCCGACGGAGTCGGCGCCACCCTCTCCCTGCAGGACCTCAAGGCGGCGGGCTGGCAGCCGGGCGGCAAGATCACCGTGGACGGCGCCACCTTCACCCTGCCCAACTTCGGCGCCGGCACCGGCGACAACGTCATGGCCGCCAACCAGACCATCCAGATGAACGGCACCAGCGGCCAGGCCCTGGTCTTCCTCGGCTTCTCCACCTACGGGTCCGTCGGCTCCCAGCACCAGGACGGCGACACCACCAACCCCGTGGTCCCCGACGACACCAACACTTCCGCCACCAACTGCAGCCTCGGCAACGGCACCTACGAGGACTGCACCACCCCGACCGGCACCATCAACTACGGCGACGGCTCTTCACAGCCCTACTACCTGACCATGCCCGACTGGGTATACGGCTCGGACACCCTGGCTGCCGTCACCCTTCTCCACCGCAACACCCCCACCGCCCAGCAGACCCGCGACACCAACATCTACGCGTTCGCCGTCCCGTTGAAGGCCGGCGCCACCGTCAGTTCGGTGAACCTGCCCGACCTCGCCGACGCAGCCCGCAAGTACGTGCCAGGGATGCACATCATCGGCATGTCCGTGCGCGACACCACCACGGCCTCGAACGGCGAAAGCTGGACCGGCACCTGGAGCGCCCCCACCGAGGAGCGGTTCCGGTTCACATCCATGGGCACGTTCGGCAACCAGACCTTCCGGATCATCACCCAGACCAGCGCCGGCGGCGACAACGTACGGCTGCGGCTGTCCAACGCGCTGGGCACCGACCCGCTCACCCTCGACCACGTGACCGTCGCCCGATACAGCAGCGGCGCGGCGACCACATCCACACCGGTCGACGTCACGTTCGGCGGAGCCAAATCCGTGGTGATCCCGGAAGGGGGCGAGCTCTACAGCGACCCGATTCCGATGACGGTCGCCCAGGGCACCTCCCTGACGACCAGCGTCCATCTGGTGAACAAGGTGGACTACCTCGTCATGCACCCTTGGGCCTCGCCGGACACTCTGGGCTACGTCAGCCCTGTCGGCAGCGGCGACCACACCACCGACCCGGCAAGTACGGCATTCACTGCCACGGGCTCGGTCTCGGGCCGCTTCTCCGACATCCTGACCGGGGTGGACGTCACCAACACAGATCACCGGGCGACGGTTTCCGTGCTCGGCGACGGCCTCATCAACACCCGCACCACAGGCACCACTGCCGGTTATCAGACCCTGCGTTTCAGCAACGACCTCTCCTCCCGCCTGCGCACCAACACCGACGGCATACCGGTCTACGGCGTGGTGAACTCCGGCATCGAGAACAACTACCTCGGCACCGACCAAGGCGCGGGCGCGGGTGGCCGCGCCGCAGTGACCCGTCTGGACCGGGACGTCCTGTCCGTCCCGGGCCTCAAGACCGTCATCGTGACGCAGGGTCTGGAGGACATCGTCGCCGGACACGACGACGTCGACATCGACAGCGCACTCGGACTGTTGAAGGACCAGCTCAAGGGGTGGGGCATCAAGGTCATCTTCACCACGTTGACGCCGTGCGACGGCTACAGCGCCTGCACGGCGGCCGTCGACCTGAACCGCCTCGACACCAACACCTGGATCACCGACCAAGACGACTTCACTTCGCCCAAGGTGGCCCATGTGGACGCAGAGGCGGTCGTGAGGGTCACCAACACAGCGAGCACGGCTGACCCACAGGCAGTGAAGCTGGGCACCGATGCGGCTCCGGCAGACTTCGACTCCGGCGACCACGTCAACCTGACCGCGGACGGCTACAGCGCGATCAGCAACGCCTTCGACCTGACCTCGCTGGGCCCGGACGCATAGCGCGACGACAGCGGCCGGGTGCACCGCACGATTCGTGCGGTGCACCCGGCCCGGGCCGCTCTCCTGCGTGAGCGCTGCGTGAGCGGACGGCCCAGCACCGACCGCCACAATTCAGCTTGGCCAACGTGCTGGGCGCCACTGGCCTGCACAAACAGCAGTCCGCGGCAGAGACAAGCACCACCCGGCACGGATCCAATCCCACTCCTAAAGCGGGTGTCGCAGGTTCGAATCCTGCCGGGGGCACAGAGAAACACCTGGTCAGAGGCCCTTCCGTCCGACGGACGGGAGGGCCTCTGCGGTTGCAGCACACGTACGGCACCGACGCTGCGGCCCCCTACAGTTGCTGCTCCCACGGATTGACCACCCGAGCCCCGGTTCGGGCCATGTGCTTGATGTTGCGTGTGGCCACCGTCCAGCCGTTGGCCAGGGCAGTGGCGGCGATCAGGGCGTCCGGTGGGTCGATGCTGGTGCCAGCGGCCTTGAGCGTCTTGTGGATGGTGAGGTAGGCGGCCGCTTCCGGTTCGCCGATAGGTGCGATGCGGTCACGGAATTCGTGTCGTACCGCAGCGAGGGCTTGTGCGTAGCGGGCTTGCCTTACGGGATCCGGTGCGGCGGCAACGCCTGCCTCGATCTCGGCCACGGTGATCACGCTCAAGAAGCGGTTGGGGCGGGCCGTGGACCGGAACCAGGCCAGGACCCGCGGGTCGGGCTTCGCCCGGGTCGTGAGCTCGGCAACGACATTGGTGTCGAACAGGTAGATCACTCGGCGTCCGTCTGAGCATCGTAGGAACGGGCGCCGAACTCCAGACCCTCGAAGGGCCGGGAGAGCAGGAATTCCTCGAAGCCGTCGTTGCTCAGCGTCACCCAGCGGTGCAGCATCTCGGGCAGAGCCTCGATCTCCGTGTCGGTGAGCTCTGCGTCGAAGTGCCGACGCTGGTCCTCAGGCAGGGACTCCCGGATGTCACGGATGGTCCGCAGCGGATGCGACGACGGGCGCGGCGGGTGAGGCACACCGCTCGAGGCTGTGGTCATCGGCATCCCCTCCGCATGCATCGGGCTGCGTACTGCTGCTGGTCCCAGGCTACGGGTTTCCGCCTGCCCGCTCACATCTTTGGGACGAGAGCGGGGCATCCGTCAGCCTGGCCGCCGAGCGACAGCGGCAGTTCTTACGGCGTCCGCCTGGTCGTCCTCGTCAACAGGTACCGCCCCCAACCAAGTGGCCGGCCGGAACGGATTCGGCACACATGAGGCCGGGAATGGCTGGGAACACGCGAAAACCGTGGAGGAGTGATTTCGCAGCTCAGGTGCACTGGAAGCTACATTTACGCAGGTCACAGCCTCGCCCAAGGAAAACTCCTAAAGCGGGTGTCGCAGGTTCGAATCCTGCCGGGGGCACAGAGAAACACGTGGTCAGGGGCCCTTCCGTCCGACGGACGGAAGGACCCGGGGCTGCTTCCGGTTCTTCGGCGGCGGCCCGGCCCTCTCCTCGTACCGGCGGCCGAGTCGCAGCTGCCCGTCCGGCCGGGCCGGCCCCCCATGGGTGATCCGGGCCGCCCCATGCCGTCGACCAGCGTGTGGAGGAGGGCGGGTCGGGACTCGGCGCGTCCGCTACCGGGCGTGCCACTCCCTGGCGCTGGCCGCGTAGACCGTGCGGCGGGCGCGGTTGAGGTTGCCGAGGGGGCGGAACTCCGGTGGGGAGTGCCAGGGGTTGAATGCGAGGGTGTCGACGTGGTCGCGGGTGGCCCGGCCCTGCGCGTCGAGGGTGTCCTGGGCGGGAATCGTCAGGGTGGCCACGGCGAGCCAGGGCGAGTCGCTTTCCTTCCATTCGACTGCCCCGTCCTCGATCGGTGTCAGCCTCTCGCTGACGTACTTCTGGATGTGCAGGGCGAACCGGACCGACGCGTCGCTCAGCCGGGCGGCGAAGTCGGTCTGGAGACCGTCGGCCGCGTCCGGTATCGGGGCGGGCGTCTGGGCGGGACCGTCGAGTGGGCCGAGTGGGCTGAGGCGGAACCTGACGGGGCCTGTGTCGCCCCACAGGATCGCTCCGCGACTCCAGTAGGACTCCAGGGCCAGGCCGGGCGACGGACGGTTGGCCTGCTTGAGATTGCGGAGAACGCGGGCGGTCTCCGAAGGGCCCAACTTGGCCAGCATCCGCGGCAGGACCAGGAGTTTGGGACCGGCGCCGATCCTGGCGATCTCCACGAACTGGGTGGCGTCGCGGGCGTGGGAGACCGGGTAGCTGGTCATGAGGAGGTCGTGTTCGCCGCCACCGGGGAGGGTCAGCTTCAGTGCCGCGCCGCGGAGGTCGGGGCTGCCGTCGGGCCGGACGGTGCCGCTGGCGTTGGAGAGCCGGACGACGGCCGGCAGCCGGGCTCCGGCGTTGAAGTCTCCGGCCCGGAGGTCGGAGGGCAGATCGGTCCGGAAGGCGAGTTCGGCGTTGTCCACTCCGACGACGATCTTGGCGTGGAACGTGCGGCGGGAGACCTGTGAGCCGGACTTTTGTTTGTTCGTCCGCTGGACGCCGACGATGACGTCCGCCAGGTCGCGGAAGTGGGCCTCTTCGGCCTCCGGTGAGCCGCCGTGATGGATCTCGCGCCAGCCGCCGGGCGTCGCGTCCGGTGCGTCTCGTGCGTCCGGTACGTCCGGCGGGGAGTCGTGGGTGTCTGTCATGGTGCGTCTTCCTCCGTCGGCGGTGCGGCCGTTCAGACGATCCTGGCGTTGTGCGTGGCGGTGTCGATGACGTCGTCGAGGCGGCCGGCGAGGATCTGCCGTGCCGCGCTGAGTGTGAATCCGGCGGCTGTGCCGGCGGGGACGTGGGCGGGGACGGCGAGGGCGTAGGGGTCGACGAGGATGTCGACGACGACCGGGCCGCCGGTGTGGGCCAACGCGGACGCGAGGCCGTCCGCCACGTCACCGGGGTCTTCGATGCGGATGCCCCTGGCACCCATGGCCTCGGCGACGGCGGCGAAGTCCGGGTTGGCGAAGTCGGTCCCGAACGGGACGAAACCAGCTTCCTGTTGCTCGATCTTGACGAAGTCCAGGCCGCTGTTGTTCAGCACGATGTGGACGACGGGCAGTCGGCGCTGTACCTCCGTGAGCAGGTCGCCGAGTGCGAGCATGGTGAACCCGCCGTCGCCGCACAGGGCGATCGTCTGCCGTCCGGGGAAGGCCAGTTGTGCCCCGAAGGCGCCGGGCGAGGCGGTGGCCATCGACGCCCACGAGAACGATCCGAACAGCCGCCGCTTCGGCCCGTACCTGATGTGCCGGGCCGCCCAGATGACGGGGGTGCCGGTGTCGGCGAAGAACAGCGCGTCGTCGGCGGCGAGGTCGCTGAGGACCGTGGCGAGGTACTCCGGCCTGATCGGCCTGATCCGCGGTCCCTTCTCCGCGTAGTGCCGCATCCTGCGGTGGAACCGCTCGGTCTCCTCCACACAGCGGGCGAGGAACCCGCCGTCGGACTTCGGCTCGACCAGTGGCAGCAGCGCGGCCACGGTGGCCTGTACGTCGCCGGTGACGGCCAGGTCCACCGGTACGCGCCGGCCGAGCCGTTCCGGGTCGTGGTCGACCTGGATGATCCTGGTCCCGCCGCGCGGCAGGAAGCTGCTGAACGGGAAGTCGGTGCCGAGCATCAGCAGCACGTCCGCGTGCTGGAGCGCGTGATGGCAGCCGCCGTAGCCGAGGAGACCGGTCATCCCGACCGCGTTCGCGTTGTCGTGTTCGAGGAACTGCTTGCCCTTGAGGGAGTAGCCGACCGGTGCGCCCAGCTTTCCGGCCAGCGCCGTCACCTCCGCGTGCGCCCCGGCGCAGCCCTGGCCGCCGAAGACCGCCACCGTGCCCGCCTCGTTGATCAGCTCGGCCATGGCGGCGAGGTCCTCCGCTCCGGCCGGCGCGCGTACCGGTCGGGGCAGCCGGATCTCGTAGCGGTCCTTCGGCGCGTGCGCCGCCGCGACGTCACCGGGCAGTGCGACGACCGCGGGGCCGCCCCGTGTCACCGCGGCCGTCACCGCGGAGGTCACGACGGTGCGGAGCTGGCCGGGGTTGACCAGTCGGCCCACGTACACCGCCGCGGACGCGAAGAACCGGTACGGGTTCAGCTCCTCGACGGTCTCGCTGTCCATCAGGCCGGTCTCGGTGTCGCCGGCCAGGACGATGACGGGCACCTTCTCCTTGAGGGCGTCCAGCATGCCGTTGATCAGGTGTGCCACCCCAGGTCCCGCCGTGCCGCACACGGCCACCGGATGCCCCGTCAGTTTCGCCTCCGCGACCGCGGCGAAGACGCCGAACTCCTCGTTGCGCACGTGCACGAAGTCGACCTGGCCGTTGCGGCGCATCGCGTCGACCACCGGGTTCAGTGCGTCGCCGACTATGCCGTAGCAGCGCCGTACGCCCGCGCTGACCAGCATCTCCCACAGGCCGTCGGCCACCGTTTTCGACATGGCGGGTGTCTCCGTTCTCAGCCGGTCTCAGCCGGTGTCAGCCGTTCTCGTGGGGTTCGGGTTCGGGTTCGGGTTCGGGTTCGGACCCCGACCCGGATGCGGGTCCGGTCAGCGGGTCTCGCCGGGCGTGGCGTCGAGGACTCCGGCGCGCGGGCTCAGTGCCCAGTCGAGGGCGAAGTCGGCGACGGCCTCCCAGCCGGGCTCGCCGCAGGTGAAGTGGTCGCGGCCGTCGAAGACGGTGTGGGCGGTGACCGCCGTCGAGTGCTTCGCGTTCTTCTCGTAGTTCTGCCGCTGGACGACCGGGGGCAGGATGTGGTCGCTGCCGCCGGAGACGAACAGCAGCGGCGCCCGGTCACCGTCGGCGAAGTCGAATGTCGTGGCCGCGTGCGGGGTGACGGCAGCGAGGCCGCCCTGGAAGAGGATGCGGGCCGGCGTCGGCACGGCGTAACGGTCGTAGGCCCGCCGGGAGGCGTCCTCGTCCAGGGTGTTGGTGAAGGCGTAGTGGAACTGCTCGGCCGTCAGGGGGACGGCCCGGTGCGCGTTCGCCGGGTTCTTCAGGACCGGCAGGACCGAGCGGAGCTCCGAGAACGGCATCGCGTTCACGCCCTTGACCGCGGCGCCGTCGATCGACACTCCGGCCGCCCCGAGCCCGGCGCCCACCAGGAGCTGGGCGAACGTCCCGCCGAACGAGTGCCCCATGATGATCGGCGGGGAGTCGAGTTTCCCGATGACGGCGGTGAGATGATCCAGCACCTCGCGCACCCCGACCTCGGCGATCGCCGAGGCGTCCTCGCGGAGCGCCGCCACCCCGGCCTCCCCCGGCTCGATCCCGGGGTATCCGGGCGTGAGGACGGTGAAGCCCCGCTCCTCGTACCGGGCCGCCCAATGCTCCCAGGCGAGCGGTGTCATCCACAGACCGTGGATCAGGACGATCGTGTTCGGTGCAGAAGCCATGTCCGCATCCCTCCGTCGCTACGGCAGCCGTCAGGGCGGACGCCCGGCCGGTTCTGTCCTGCCGCCGTCAGCGTGGCACCGCGCGCACTGTGCACGGTGCCAAGGATTCGACCGGCTGTTGTGCACGGCAACAACCCCTGACGGCAGCGGAGTCGAAGATGCCGACCGCGAGCGGTGCCGGGGCGCGTCCTCGTCCGACACCGGCCGACCGGAGTCTGTTCCGAGACCAGGCCCCGTCGGTGCACCCGGCGGCCCCCGCCGACTCTCACTCGGGCCGGGCCAGGGTGTCGCCGCCTGTCGTGTCTCTCCAGACGACGGCCAGCCGGGCCAGTTCCCGGTGTGCGTGACGGTCGAGGTCGAGGCCGGTCAGCTTCTCGATCCGGTTGATGCGGTAGAGCAGGGTGTTGCGGTGGGCCGGGAGCGCTGCCGCTGCCGCGGTCCGGTTGAAGCCGTGCGCGGCCAGGCACCGCAGCGTCTGCGACAACGTCCCGGAGGGGTCCTCGGCGTCCAGCCGGTCGAGGACCCGCCGCACGATGTCCTCGGCCAGCCGGGGGGAGTTCGCGAGCATGAGCTCCGTCAGGAAGTCGTCCGCGCGGATCCGTCCCCGGCGTCCGGCCCGGCCCGCCAGGGTGACCAGGTCGTGCAGGTTGCCGACCGCTTCCGCGAGCCCGGCGGCGCCGGTGGCCGACTCGGCGGCGAGGATCAGCGCGCTGTCGGCGAGGAAGCCCGCCCAGTCGAAGCCCGGACCGGTCAGCCCGGCGACGCGGTGCCCCTGTGTGCAGGCGAGTGCGCCAGCGGACCGCAGACGCGCCGCCAGGCCGGCGTGCGCGGCGGCCGAGCCGCCGTCGATCGCGGCGACGAACGGGCAGTGGGGGCCGGTGAGTTCGAAGCCCAGCCGCTCCGCCCGGTCGAGGTCCTCGATGGTCGTCGCCGACCGGGCGCAGATCCGGGCGAACAGCGTCGCCGCCCGGGAGTCGCCGTCGGCGGACGGCAGGTCCCGCTGGTCGGCGAACGCCCGCGTGACGGTCGTCAGGGCGATGTCGAGGAACGCCCACGGCACCTCCAGGTGAGGCGGCGGCCAGGCACCGCCCTCGGGCAGGCCGGCCTCCGTGACGCTGCTCCGCACCGCCCGCGCCGCGCCGCAGCAGGCACGGATCGCGTCCTCGGCGGCGAGGCCGTGCCGCGCCGCCTCGCGCGCCGCCTCGTACAGGTCCGACAGCACGTCCCCGCCGGGCTCCTGTCCGCTCAGCAGCCAGTTCCTGACCAGTTCCAGGCTGCGGCGGATGATGTCCTCCATGGCTCCCGCCCGGGAGCCATGGCCAGGTATTCGTCCGGCCGGGGTGTCGCTCAGATCGCGGGCCAACTGCCGTGCCAGCGCCTCGCTGTCCAGGTCGTGTAGTACGCCGCGCAGCTGGCCGGACGCCGCCAGTCCGACACCGGCCCGGGGCGTGGCGTACATGGATGTCACCTTCCAGATGCTCGGTGCGGACTGGTTCTCGCCGGTGCATGGGGGAGGCAGCCCACGCATGGCAGCCGGGGCAGCCCACGCACGGGCAGCCGGGGGCAGCCGACGCATGGGCGGCCGGTGGCGGCCGCCGCACGGGGATGTCCGGTGCGGCCGGTGCGTCGGGGTGGCCGACGACGACCGGTGGACAGGGTTGGCCGACGACGACCGGTGGACAGGGTTGGCCGCTGCCGTGGTCACCGTCGGCGCCGGTGCTGTCGGCACGCGTCGGGCACGGGCCGTCGGCGCGAGACCGCTACAGCATGTCCGGCGGCGGGAGCAGGAAGTTCCATGCGCTCAGCACCCCGCTGACGAACGCCACGAGCGAGGCGGGCAGCAGCAGGTAGAGCCCGGCGGGCCTGCCGGACGCCAGGACGGCTCCGCCGGCCACGAACAGCAGCATGACGACGATGCTGGTGTCACGGCGGTCGAAGAGGCCGGTCAGTCGCTTGTCGGCGGTGACCGGAGCGCGCCTGCGCCGCCCGATGGCCAGCAGGCTCAGACCCCCGGCCAGCCCGGCGGTCATGAGTTCGGCGCCCAGGGCCCAGTCGGCTTGGCGGGGCACCAGCAGAATCGTCGCCATGACCAGCGGCGCAAGGAACAGCACGAGGGTCTGCGCCGCGATCGCGCGCAGCACCGGGTGTCTGGCGATCCGGTTGGCGTTGAGGGACACCGCGACGAACAACAGGCCGGTGAGGGCACCGCTGGCGCCTCCGGTCATCACGGCGAAGCTTTCCCAGTCAACGGGACCGGCCATGTCCTCGCACTCCCCGCGTAGGCAACTGGAACAGGTCTTTCGGGACAGCTTCCGCGACGCTCGGGCAGCACCCCGGCGGCCACTTCCCGCGGGGGCCGCGCCGGGACCGCGGCCGGTGTCCGGCGCGTGACGGACACCGGCACGGGATCCCCTCCGCATGCGCGTTCTGTCCGCTCCATTGAACACTCTCCCGCCCTGTGCGAGGGCACGAAGGCCCGGCTGCGTTTTGGGAGTTCGCCCAACGGGAGCGCCGATAGCTTCGCGGCATGAACAAAAGCCCCGTCGCCCGCCTGGGCGGTTCCTGGACCTGGCATCTGCTCTACGGGCTGGTCTCGATCGTCATCGGCGTCATATCCGTGGCGTGGCCCGGTCCGACCCTCGTCGTACTCGCGGTGGTCCTCGGTGCTCAGCTGATCGCCACCGGGGTCTTCCGGCTGGTGGGATCGGCGAGCCTGGGGGAGACCGGTACCGCCCGCACCCTCACCGCGGTCCTCGGCGTGGTGAGCCTGCTGCTCGGGCTGTACGCGATCCGGCACGTTCTGATCACGGTGCTCGCGCTGGGGCTGCTGCTCGGCGTCTACTGGATCGTGGACGGTTTCACCGCCGTGTTCGCGGCGGTCGACCATCCCGGCCTGCCCGGACGAGCATGGGACGTCTTCATCGGGCTGCTCGGTGTCCTGGCCGGCCTGACGCTGCTGGTCTGGCCGGGGTTGTCGCTGCTGACGCTGTCCTTCCTGGCCGGGCTGTGGCTGATCATGCTCGGCGCCATGCAGCTCGGCCTGGCACGCCGGATCCGGGGCATCGCCCGACCGGCCTGACTCCATCCTCCGCGGGGTCAGTCCTCCGCGCGGCCTCCGGCTTCGGTCGCGGTCCTGAACCGGGAGCGCCACGGCGGGTTCTGCGACTCGGAACCCGCACTGATCAGCGGCCGGCCCCCGGGCACGAACCGGGCAAGGTATCCGATACCCCGCCGTTCGGGCCGTGGGGTTTCGACGTGGGCCGAGAGGGGTTCGCATGCAGCCAGACGGGCGACGAATATCCGAGGCACCCGCCGACGGCGATCAAAGGACCGGCCGGGCGCCGGTGTCACGGCTGACCGTGTTCGGCTGGGCAGTCGCAGCGGCAGGGGGCGTCGCGGCGGTTGCCGTGGCCGCCATGACGCTGTACAGCGTACGTTCGGTACTGATCAAGGCAGTCATCGGGCTGTTCCTCGCCATGAGGTTCCCCCGAGATGCGGGGATGGGTGACAGGGGGTCAGATGGGTCTCACGAGAGGAGCCCAGACGTTGCTCGACCTGCCCCGGATACGGAAGGGGCTGGTCGCCGCCTTCCCGCAGCGGCACCGCCGCAAGGCCGACGACGCCGTTGCCGTCGTCGCCGACAAGGTCGGCTCATACATGATCGGGAATTTCGCCATCTCGGCGATCGCCGGAGTCGCCACGTTCGTCGCTCTGACTGCCCTACAAGTGCCGTTCGCGGTTCCGCTGGCGGTCTTCGTCGCACTGACCGACCTGCTCCCGATGATCGGCGCGACACTTGGCGCCGTGGTCTGCATCGTCGCCGCCCTGGCCACCACCGACCTGTGGCCGAACACCATCGTCGTCGCACTGTTCTTCGTCGTCTACCAGCAGCTGGAGAACTACCTCATCGCACCGAGGGTGTTGCGCAACGCGGTGCAGATGTCGGCCCTCGCCGTGCTGCTCGCGGCGCTCATCGGCGGAACGCTACTTGGACTCATCGGCGCGTTGATGGCGATCCCCATCGCCGCTGCCATCAAGACCATCACTGTCCCGGCGCTGCGAACCCGTCGGCAGGACAGCCTCACGACGACGCTCGAAACCCCCGGCCCAGGGTCATGAAGTGCTGAATCAACACCCTGATCGACGGGCTGGCGCGATCTTGCTCAGGTGGATGGTCCCGGCCACGAAGGGGGGTGTGTCACGTTCAACGTCTGATCTTGGTTGGGGCCTGTCGAGAATTGGACAGTTCCTTCCGGGATGTGAGCCCGGTTCCCGCCGGCCGAGGCCAGCAGCATCATCGCGCGCCGGTAGCGCACCGAGTCGGTGCTGCCCCGACGCACGATCTGCTGCAGTTTCCGCCCTTGCTGATCGGTAGGTCTGCGCACACGGACAGGCTCCGCCACCATGCCTCCAGCCGTCGGATCGGACTTCACCGACCAGCCAACCGCCACGATCACCGGTCAGAGCACTAGTCGAAGGCGTCCGGCCGCTCCGAAGCCGACTGTATGTCCGGGGCGACGGCCTCCCAGGTGACGGCGAGCAGCACGAGGGTGCGGTCCCGCTGGTCCTTGAGCGACAGTCCGGTCAGCTTCTCGATCCGGCCCATCCGGTACAGCAGCGTGTTGCGGTGCACCGGCAGCGCGGCCGCTGCCGCAGTGCTGTCGAAGCCGTGGACGGCGAGGCACCGCAGAGTGTCCGCCAGATCCACGGCTTCGGCCCGCTCCAGCGGACCGAAGACCCGCCGGACGATCCGGTCGGAGGCTTCCGGGGAGTCGGCCAGCAGCAGTTCGGGCAGGTAGTCGTCGGCGCGTACCCGGCCCCGGCGTCCGGACCGGGCCGCGATCGCGAGCAACGCGCGCAGGCCGTCGACCGCCGGGCCGAGCCGGTCGCGGGCGAGTGGCGGGTCCTGGGCCAGGATCAGCCGCGGGTCTTCGAGAAACGGCTCCCAGCCGAACCCGGACGGTGTCAGCCCGGTCACCCGGACCCCCTCGGTGAACGCGAGCGCCCCTGCCGTGCGCAGCCGCGACGCGAGAGCGGCGTGCGAGGCGACCGTGGCCCCGGCCAGCCGGGCGGCGAACGGACGGTACGGTTCCGTCAGATCGAACCCGAGCCGGGCGGCCCGGTCCCGGTCCTCGATCGTGACCGGCAGCCGCGCGCACAACCGGTCGAACAAGGCTCGGGCGCGCCGGTCTCCGGCCGTGGACGGCGCGTCCTGCTGGTCGGCGTAGGCCCGCGCGAACACGTCCACCACCAGGTCGAGGTAGTCCTCCAGACAGCCCCAGACCGTGTCCCACTCCGCGACGAGCACCGCCCGGTCCTCGTCACCCGCCAGGTCGAGCAGTGCTTCCCAGAACATCCGCGCACCACGGCGGTAGACCAGGATGCTGTCCTCGATCGGCTGGCCGGCGACAGCTCGGGCGCGCAGGAACTCGTGCAGTTCGGAACGGAGGTAACTGTCCGGCGCGATCCCGTTGACCATCCAGCGCAGTATGAGGTCGACGTTCCAGCGCACCACGGCCGTCCGGTCCACCGGCCACTCGAACCGGGTGTAGGCAGGCAACCGGCCGAACCCGGCCTCCATCCGGCGCACCACGACGCCGACGTCGAAGCGCTCCAGAACACGCCGCAGTTCACCACCGCCTGCCGCACCCGCACCCGCACCCGCACCCGCACCCGCACCCGCACCCGCACCCGCACCCGCACCCGCACCCGCACCCGCACCCGCACCCGCACCGGACGGGGGAAGCACATTCACGGACCCGATCCTTCCACATCCGTTCGCCCGTCCGGGCCCTCGATACCTGAGCACTCCGGGACCCGCCGAGCCCCTGACATCCTCGAACGACTCCCCAACCAGTTCGTGGTTCACGATGCCATCGACTCCCCTGCCGACGACCTGGCCGCCAAGCACTTGTCGGGGAAGGGCCCGTCGGCACGGACTCAGCACACATGAGGCCGGGACGCGCCGTGAACACGTGAGAACTACGGAGGAGTGTTCCCCACGTCAGACACCTCAAAGTCGAAGTCTCCGCAGGTCACAGCCCCGCCCAGGGAAAACTCCTAAAGCGGGTGTCGCAGGTTCGAATCCTGCCGGGGGCACCAGCCAAAAGGCCCCGGACCGATCATGGTCCGGGGCCTTTGACATCTACTTTTGACATCAACGAGGGCGGTCAGCCGCGACCGGGGCGCCGTTTCCTGAGTAGCCGGTCCATGTGGCTCATGGCTTCGCGCTGCGTGTCCTGGACGACGTGCGTGTACACGTCCATGGTGATGCTGATCTGGGAGTGCCCGAGGATCTCCATCACGACGCGGAGTGCGACTCCAGCCGCTGCGAGTGGGGCGGCGGTGCCGTGCCGGGCGTTCGTGCAGCCGGATGACGCGGAGGCCGGCGGACTGGGCGATGCGGGTGAAGGACCGGTAGACGTTCCTCGGCTCGATCGGGCGGCCGGTGCGGGTGGTGAAGACGTAGTCGGACTCGCGCCACCTCTCCCCTGCCTTGGTGCGGCAGCTGCCTGCCGCAGCCGGTGCCAGCGAGGGGGTGCGATACAGAGGGCGGGCGGGCAGCCAGACGGCGCGGCGACGGCGGCTCTTCGGATCGTCGTCGCACAGGACGCCACGGCAGAGCTGGGTCTGCTGACTTACGTGGAGGACGCGGTTGTCGAGCGTCGAGGTCAGACCAGCAGACATCGACCATCTCGCCCGGCGGCGACCCAGGCCATGGCGAGTGCAACTGCACGACGCAACCCCGGGAAGGCGGTGGCGACGGCGGGCCGGTCGTTGACCGCGCCGCCGAGGGCGTCGATGAGCAGGCCTCTGGCGCCGCCCACGCCGGTGAACTGGTGCGGTTGCCCAAGAGCGGCGGTCATGTCGACTGCTGCCGCTTGGCTGATCGGTTCGCGCACGATGTGTGACTCGGCGGCGAAGGCGACGCGGGGGCCCAGGTGCCGGCGCCCCAGCGGTCCGCTTCGCAGGCGGCCCGCGGGTAGTCGCAGGGGACGATCACCCGGTCGGTCTCGGGCCGGCCCACCGCGGCGGCCGGCCGGGAACCACCTTGCCCGGCCTTCCCCAGGATTGGATCACCGACGACATCGATGACGCCTGACCACACCCCGATCGGCCCACGGCGGCGGCCGTGGGCACGCTTCGCCGTCGACCGCGGGAGCGCGCGGCGGGTCGGACAGTCTCCGACCGGTCAGGCGATCTCGGAGTCGATGCCGGTGATCACTGCGGGGCCGAGCGGCACGCGGTCCGCGTCGAGCCCGGCGTCCCGCAGCGCGGTCTCCGCAAGCCGCCGCGCCTCGCGCTCCGCGTCGGCATTGCTGTCCGCCTCCACGGTGAGCCGGAGGGCGAAGGTGTTGTCGTCGTTGACGGCGAGCACGTCCAGGTCCTCGGCGCTGCCCATCCTGGTGCCGTGCGGATCCGCGGGCCGCAGCGCCCGCCCCAGCCGCTGCCGTGCCGCCTCGTCGACGCCTGCGGTAAAGGTGCCGGGCACAGTGATCACGTAGGTGGTCATGATGCTCCTCCCATCAGGTTTCACACCGCCTACCCCACATCACCGCGAGGAGTGCGTCCGTACCCCCGGGCGGCCCAATCCGCGCGGCGAGCGGTCTCGTAGATGAACTGGCAGGCCCCCCGATCGCGATGCCGCTGTACAAGCGCTTCGACGAGGAGCCGTTGATGACCGGCATGGCGAAGTCGACCAGCAGACCGCCGGCAGCTGCGACCGGGCGGATCCTGCCGTCGGGGTCGGCCGACAGGCCGCCGCCAGCCGGACCCGGAACCGGAACCGGAACCGAAGTACGGCCCCGGACGTCGTAGCGACGTCCCAATGGCGCGAAGGAGTGGTCATGACCACGGAGGACAGCAGACGGGGCCGACGGACCCGGCCCTCACTCGCGGCCGTCCTGGTCGCCCTCTCCTGTCTCCTGACCGCCTGCGGAGGCAGCGGCGGCGACTCAGAGGCGGACTCAGCCCCGCCGCGCCCTTCCGCCACCCCACCCACGACCGAGCCCTCGGTGAGCGGCTCCAGCACGCCGAGCACCCCCAGCTCGCCCTCCGCGACAGTGTCGGCAACGCCGAAACCGCAGGCATCGAAGTCGACGCGAGCCCCAAGCCCTCACGGGACGTCCTCCGCGTCCGCAGGATGTGTCGCGGGCTCCGCAACCATCGCCCACGGCCCCGGGGATCCCTCCGTCCACACCCTGTGTGTGCGATCGGGTACGACGGTGACCGTGGTCCTCAAGCCCCGGGCCCAGGGTGGCTGGCCGCAGGCACGCAG
The DNA here is from genome assembly GCF_040703965.1 of Streptomyces sp. NPDC006655. Taxonomy (NCBI): domain Bacteria; kingdom Bacillati; phylum Actinomycetota; class Actinomycetes; order Kitasatosporales; family Streptomycetaceae; genus Streptomyces; species Streptomyces sp. NPDC006655. Next base: position 50,678 of record NZ_JBEYJU010000056.1, read on the forward strand.
CAGCAACCCGATGCTGGCCCTGGTGACCTCGGCCGCGACCGACAGGCAGGGCGTCACCCGGGTCACGGTGCGGGCCGCGCGCACCGGCTCGGTGACCGTCACCTGGGGTCCGCAGGGCGCGCCCCTTTTCACGCTCCGGCTGAGTGTGGCGGCGTATCCGGTGCAGTGAGCCGGACACGCGGCGGCCGGTGCGCCCCGGGCTGGGTGCGCACCGGCCGTCGTATGCCGGAGTCGGTCTTGGTCAGTTCTTACGGCCCTTGAGGCGCCGTACGTCGAAGGACCAGATGCCGCGTCCGTGGGTGGCGGCGTACAGCTTGCGGTCCGGGCCGAGGCGCAGCTGCATCACGGCCGTGGTGGGCAGGTGGTGGCCCAGGACCTGCCACTGGGTGGTTCCGGCGGGCCGGTAGAAGGTCGCCAGGTCGGTGCCGAGGGCGAGGCCGCCGTTCGGCAGGAGCTTGACCGTGTTGGCGGGAACATCGGGCAGGTTCGCCGAGATGTCCGTCCAGTCGGCGCCACCGTTCCTCGACTCGAAGACGTGGCCGACGCCGGCACCCGGGCCCTCGGTCCACTTGCGGGAGAAGCCGTTGACGGCGACGAACACGTGCTGGGCGTCGGCCGGGTCCACCTCGAAGCCGGAGATGTAGCGGTTCGGGATGGTGCCGTCGACCGGGAGGTTCAGCTGGCGCCAGCCGGTGCCGTCGGCCTTGCCGACCGCGATGCCCCGGGTGAAGCCCTGGTTGTTGCAGGGCCCGCACCAGCCGACGTACACCGTGCCGCCCGAGGACGCCACGGCGGTGGCCACGTGGCCGTCACCGAGGTCGTAGGCGCTGGTCCACTCCTTGCCGGAGCGGATCGCGAAGCCCTTGGTCTGCACCCAGACGTGCCGGCCGCCGGCGATCCAGGTGTTGCTGTTCTTGGCGTCGGCGGTGATCGGGGCGATGAAGCGGGCGCCCGCACCGCCCAGGTCCTTGTCCGGCGGGGCGACCTCGTACTCGGTGGCCTTCGACGGGTCCGTGGACCAGGAACCGTCGTTGACACCGCAGTTCTGGGTGACCCAGATGTCGAGGTAGACGTACTCCTCTGCGGTGTTGCAGCCGTTGGCGGGGTCGGTGATGGTGTCGCCGCCGTCGCCGCCGAAGTCGGAGCCCATGACCTTGTCCCGGCCACGCAGGATCGACTGGCCGTTGTCCTGCAGACCGCCGGTCACCGAGACTCCGCCGTAGGTGAGGTCCTTGCCGACGCCCACGGAGTAGTACTGCAGGGTGTCGAGGGTGCCGTCGTTCAGGGACTGCCAGTCCTTGGCGTGGCCGCCGGAGTCGACGGCGCCGCGCAGCGGGCGCCGGTAGATGCCACCGTCGTTGCCGACGTAGACCCAGGTCTTGCCCTTGTAGCTGCCGACGGCGACCGCGTGCTGGTCCGAGTGGGTGGTGGGTGAGCAGTCACCGGTCTGCTGCGACGGGTCGATGCTCCAGCACGGGAAGGGGAAGTTCCAGTACGGGCCGGGCGTGATCCAGCTCTGGCCGCCGTTCTTGGTCTCGAAGACCTCTTCCAGGCCGAGGTAGAGGTGGTCGGCGTTGGCCGGGTCGACCTGGAGGAACTGGTTGTACCAGGACTGGACGCCGGGCATGTAGCCCGCGCCCTGGAGGGCGGATCCGGACGCCTTCAGCGTGGTGTAGTCCGCGATCTGCGTCCACGGCCCGAACGGAGAGCCGTTCCTGGAGACGTACACGCCCTTGAGCCCGCTGTCCGGGTTGGCGGCCATCTGCGCCGGAGACTGGTCGATGGCGTACAGGCGCGAGCCGTCCGCTGCCGCGGCGAACGTCATGTTGCCGACGTCGTCGCTGCTCGTCGGCAGGTCGCCGAGGCCGCTGACCGGCTTCCAACTGCCGTCGTTCTGCTTGGCGTACAGCCCGTTGTAGGTGTCGCCGCCGCGCCAGCCGACCGCGAGGAGGACCTTGCTCGGGTCCTTGGGGTCGACGGCGATGTCGTTGGTGATGTTCTTGTACGGCGCGCTCGGGTCGTCCGCCTTCGAACCACCCGGCAGATAGTCCGGGTTGGGGGCGAACTCCTGCTTCCACGGGCCGGACAGGGTGGTCGTGGAGTGCGACCACACGCCGGTGCTGGTCGCCGCCCACACCTTGGTGCCGGCGAAGCGGAGCGCGTGGATGACGGTGCTCTCCAGTTCGGCGCCGCCGACGCGGTCGCCGGGCTGGAACTGCCCGTGCCGCGGATCCTTCAGGACGTACACGCCCGTGCCCACGAAGGACGTGGCCCCGGTGTTGGACTCGCCCGTCGCGTACCAGAGCCGCTTCTGTCCGTCCAGGGCCAGAGTGCCCGTCGACAGGGACGGCAACTTGTCGGCGATCGGCTTCCAGTGTCCGCCGCCGGTCGTGGACCGGAAGACCCCGCCGTTCGCGCCGCCCGCGTACACATAGCCCTGGTCGTCGGCCGCGATCCCGGTGATCCGGCCGGTGACGTCGCCCGCGCCGCCGCTGGAGTTGGAGTTCACATCGCGGTAGCGGGGATCGTCGGAGTTGTACGCCTTCTTGGTGACGTGGTCCCAGCTGCCGCTCGCGTGCTTCATCGACTGGAGCTGCTGCCAGGCCGCGCCGTAGGCGCCGGGCGCGACCACGCCGGGCGCGGTACGCGCCTCGGTGAACTGGGCTGTGGACTCTGCTGAGTTCTCCGCTTCGTCGGAACCGCCGTCATCGCCTTCGGATGCGGTGAAGGCGGCCATGCCGTGGCCGGCGTGCACCGCCCTGATGTGCTGGTGGCCTATCGCGGCCTGATGGCGCGCGTTCCACGGCCGGGGTCTGGTGCCGGCCGATGCGGCGAACGACTGGGTGCTGACCAGTCCGAACGCGGCGGCTACGACGGTACAGGTGATGAACCGCCGACGAAGCCGTTGGGGCGTCATGCCCTCTCCTCCCTGCGACGGGCATATGGGGGTGTCCCGACGCAGAGGGGATCTTGGCGTGACCACAACAGTCACACAAAGGGCTCACAGGAAAAAATGGCAGGGTGTTTACCTTGTGGCTCGGATGAACACGAACTTCCCTCTTGTCGCAACTGTTTGGGTCTGCGGACGGAAGACTTCGGCAGCCCGGATCACCGGAGAGTCCGGTGCGGCCGAACTGCCTGGATGGCCGTCGCGCGGTGCGTGGCCACGGCCGCCGCGAAGGGGCCGGGGAACGTGCCGGTGGGGAACAGGCCGCTGTAGGCGTCGGTCGAGTTCTGCGGCGCGTTGTCCTCGCTCTCGACGAACAGCGGTCGTACGGCGAACGGGCCGTCGGTGGTGAGACCCTCGTAGTCGCCGAGGAAGTGGCCGCGCGCGTAAGGGGCCTGAAGCCAGTCGAAGACGCGGGAGACACGGCGCTCGGTGGGGTGGTCCTCGGCGCCGCGCGGGAAGGTCAGCAGCCAGGCTGCGGTGGGCAAGGTGGTGGTGTTCCCGGCGGTCAGGTGGCGCAGGTCGTAGTAGGTGACGGCGACCGTGCCCCGTGCGTCCACGTGCGCATTGCCATCCCCACCTCCCCGAAGGTGGGCGCGTCTTGGGCTGTTCCGGCCACATGCGGTCCCGGTGCCGCCGGGACACGAGTTGCCTCGCGAGCCTAACTTGGCGCCTTTTCAGGGGAGTTATCGGAAACGGTCAAGGGCACGTCAATTAACGTTACGCCGGCTCGGTCACCGGGTGGACCGCCAGGAGCGGCCCGGGACGGGGAAGGCGGCGGCGAGGACGAGGGCGGCGGCACCGGACACCAGCAGCGGTACATGGCCGTCGGCGCCCCAGGCGAGTCCGGCCGAGGGACCGGCAAGGAGGACGGCGTGGGCGGGGCCTTGTCGTCCCCAAAGGGTCTGCGGTGCTCACCGCTTCCAACCCTGCGGCCAGCCTCGGGCGACTCCCGGCCCCCTGTCCCCGGGGACTTTCGCGGCCTCTCATGGGAACGTCATGGGAACGGCGGCGGGGAAGGCCGAGTAAAGACAGGGAAGGACCGGAAGAAGCCGGAAGACTCCAACGCACTGACCAGCAGGAACGGTGAAGCTGGGGAAAATCCAGAGCAGACAGGGTGATCAATAGGCTCTCTCCTGAAGCGGGTGTCGCAGGTTCGAATCCTGCCGGGGGCACCAGGCAAAACGGCCCGGACCGATCATGGTTCGGGCCGTTTTGACGGCAGGCTTTGACGGCAGTCGCCTCTACGTCGCAGTAGGCCGATCAGCGCCCGGGCTTCCTAACGTGTCCCAAAGCGACGAACCCGACGCCGACCGCGAGAAGCGACGGGGAGCGGACACTCCAGCTCACCAGCATGAGCAGGGCCCCGGTACCCCACAGCCGGGGTTGTCGCACCAGCCGGGGAAGCCGTCGGCCAGGCATCCGTCCGAGCAGCAACGCGTGCACCCCGAGCACAGCCCAACTCAGGGCCAGCACCAGCAGTAGCACCATACCTATGAGCATCCCGCCCCCCACCTGTGCGACGGCTCGGCGACAGTCTGTCAGGCGGCAGGCCGTCGGCGTTTGAGCAGCCGGTCCATGTGGCTGATCGCCTCCCGCTGGGTGTTGTGCACGACGTGCGTATACACGTCCATCGTGATGCTGATCCGGCTATGTCCCAGGATCTCCATGATGACCCGTGGGACAACGCCGGCCGCCGTCAGCAGCGTGGCGGTGCCGTGCCGTGCATCGTGCAGCCGGACCACGCGCAGACCGGCGTCAGCGGCCACTCGCGTGAACGACCGGTAGACGTTGCGCGGCTCGACCGGCCGGCCGTTCCGTGTGGCAAAGACGTAGCCGCTCTCCGACCACTCGACGCCCGTGCGCGTGAAGGTCTCACGCAGGCGCAAGCGGTGCCGGCGCAGCGGCGCGATACACAGTGCGGGCATCGGAATCACGCGCCTGCGGCGGCTCTTGGGGTCGTCGTCGTACAGCGATCCCCTGCGCCGCTGCGTCTGCTGACGCACGTGCAGCACTCGGTTGTCCAGGTCCATATCCGACCAGCGCAGCCCCACCAGCTCGCCGCGCCGCAGTCCCATGGCCACCGCAAGCACGAACGCCGCCTACAGCGGATCACGACGTGCGGCAGCTCCACCTTGACGCCCTTGGACCGCGCCCGCTCCACGGTCTGTGGGTCGACGGCGTACGGGATGGGAGCCGGGGCGGGTGCCGAGGGGGGACGACGTCTTGAGTGCCGGCGGCTTGGGTGAGTCGAGTGCGTGGTTGACTGCTGAGGTCGCCGACGGCTGGGAAGTGATATGACGCACGACGCAAGGGCCGTTGCTCAGCGCATGTACGAGGCGTTCAACGCTCGCGACCTCGCTGCGGCAGAGACGATCTTCTCCGCCGACTTCGTGAGCCATCCGCTGGGCACTGTCGGCGTCGACAGCGTCGTCAAGGCGTGGAGCGAGCTTCACGCCACGTTCCCCGACATCCAGGTCATCGTCGAGGACATGGTCGTGGATGCGGACAAGGTGGCGGTTCGCACGTCCTTGCACGGTGTCTTGGGCGGCGCAGGCGTCGATGACCAGCCTCTGCCCTCGATGATGGAGATCTTCCGGGTGCTCGACGGTCGCATCGCCGAACTGTGGGGCATGTCCACGCTCAACCGCCCGGCGGGTAGCAGCGTGACCCCAGGTTGATCACTTGCGAGATGATCTCGGTGTGCGTAGTGGCGACGGGCTGTGTGGGCGCTCGGCCGTGACCTCCCGTCCTTGTTTCTCCAGGCCACCGATGGAAGGGTCCTGGCCCAGGCACAACGGTTCATCCCAGGGAGAGGGAGTCACCATGACTTACGGCTACATCGCCTCGATGAAAACCCGCACCGGTTCCCGCGACGAAGTCGTCTCCATTTTGCTGAGTGGTGTGGACGGTCTCCGTGAGGCGGGATGCCACCTCTACGTTGTCAGCGTGTCCGACGACGATGACGTGACGATCTGGGTGACCGAGGTCTGGGAGAGCAAGGAACACCACGATGCTTCGCTAGAGCTGCCTGAGGCAACAGCTGCCATCGGCAAGGCGATGCCGATGCTGACGGGAGAGTTCACCAGGCAGGAGGTGTCCGTCCTGGGCGGGCTGGGACTGTAGACGTCGTCAAGACTGCATTGGTCTCTGACACCAGCGGCTGACACCAACAGCACGAACAGCAGCGGTCGGTGCCGGACCTCAGTGGCCAATCGACCGAGGCGCAGGGACTGTTGGTCGACCTTGACAGGCCCCCGTGATCGACCTGATAGGGATGAGCACAGTCCTCAAAGCCTCGCTCTCGAATGGGCACCGGCCCCACTGCCGGCGGGCGCCCGTCGCCCTGACTCGGGCAATTGAGTGACTCCGCCGACCTGATCGACTAGGCCACGCCGGTAACTCGTCACGGCCATGAGAGGGACGTCGCGGCCTGCCCCTAACACCCAGCGTTCGCATGGCCACACCATCCTTCAGCGGGCTGCGCCTCGGGCGTATTCCGCGAGTGACCGAGGGAGTGCGCCCCCGCTGGGGGAAAGCCGCGGCAGCGGTGGCGGCAGCGGGCGCAATCTGTCTGGTCGAGGCAGGACCGGCCGCGGCCATCGACTCTGGCGCCGTGGTCGACTGCAAACACAACCCGAACGCCTTGCAGAATGCCCTCTCCAACGCGCAGCCCGGGGCGACGCTGCGTATCCAGGGTGTCTGCTTCGGTAACTTCGTCATTAATACCAACCTGACATTGATCGGCCTAGGGTGCGTTTCAGAAGTGGATCTTGATGTGTCAAGATCCACTTCGTGGGGAGGCACGATCTGACGAATGCGCAGTGGGCGAAGCTGGAGCCG
>NZ_JBEYJU010000057.1:0-57356 GCF_040703965.1 Streptomyces sp. NPDC006655
CCTGATCCACGTACTGGACGTACTTGGGTCAGGGCCCGGTGCGGCGAGTGGGGGTCCCCCCGGCCGGAGGCTGGGGGAGCGTGCATGGCGTCGCGTGGCAGGCGGGAATTGTCAGACAGGCCCTAGAGCCTCCGTCTCCCAGGACGGCCCGTTTCCCCCGCGGCCTGCTGGGGACCCGGACCATATGGTGCACATCGGATACACGATGATGACGGAACAGGCCGGTCCGCGTGATCTCGTGGATCACGTGGTGCGGGCCGAGGAGGCGGGCTTCGACTTCTCGGTGGCGTCGGACCACTACTTCCCGTGGCTGCGCTCCCAGGGGCACGCCCCCTATGTGTGGAGCGTCCTGGGCGCCGCAGCCCAGGCCACCTCGCGGATCCCGCTGATGACCTACGTCACCTGCCCCACGATCCGCTACCACCCCGCGATCGTGGCCCAGAAGGCGGCGACCGTGCAGCTGCTGTCCGAGGGCCGGTTCCGGCTCGGGCTCGGCTCGGGCGAGAACCTCAACGAGCACGTCGTGGGCGGCGGCTGGCCCTCGGTGGACGTCCGTCACGAGATGCTGGAAGAGGCCGTGGAGATCATCAGGGCGCTGTTCGCGGGCGGCCACGTCAACCACCACGGCACCCACTACGACGTGGAGTCCGCCCGCCTGTGGGACCTCCCGGACGAACCGCCGCCGATCGGCATCGCGGTCTCCGGCGAGCAGTCCTGCGCGCTCGCCGGGAAACTGGCCGACCTCGCCATCGCGACCGAACCGAAGGCCTCGCTCCTGGACGCCTTCGACCGGCACGGCGGAGCGGGCAAGCCACGCGTCGGCCAGCTGCCGGTGTGCTGGGACCCCGACCGCGACACGGCGGTGAAGCGGGCCCATGCCCAGTTCCGCTGGTTCGGCAGCGGCTGGAAGGTCAACTCCGAACTGCCGCACCCCGACTCCTTCGAGTCCGCGACCCAGTTCGTCACCCAGGACGACGTGGCCGCCTCCATCCCGTGCGGGGACGACCCGGACGACTTCGTCGAGGCCGTACGGCCGTACGCGGAGGCCGGGTTCGGGGAGATCGCCCTCGTGCAGATCGGCGGCGAGTCGCAGCCGGAGTTCCTGGACTGGTCCCGCAAGACGCTGCTGCCCGCCCTGCGCGACGCGCTCGGCTGATCCCGGCCGGTCGCCGGACCACGGCCGACGGGTCGATAGGCTGCCGGACTGTACGTGTGCAGTCCGGCAACCTTCAGGAGCGTCCTCCGTGACCCTGGCGATCGACCCGTCCGCGACGTCCGGCGCGTCCCCGGCCCCCCTCTCCGACCTCGTGGCCCGGGACGCGCGGGAGTTCGGCGCCTACGTGCGCACCGGAGGCTGGACGTTCGGGCTGATGGTGGCCCGCAGTGTGCGACCGGGCGGACAGGGCGCGGAGGGGACGCCGAAGGTCTCGGCGAAGGAGTTCGCCGAGCTGGCCGGCTGCTCCCCGGAACGCGTCATGCGCTACTACAAGGCCTGGGACCGGGCCGCCGACGACGGTCTGGTGCCGCACTTCGAGGCACTCGTCCCGGGCCAGGAGGTCGAACTCCCCGACTCCGACGTGTGGCTGGACTACTACGTCTCCCGCAACGGCGCCGCCTCGGAGCGCGGCACCGCCATCGCCGCGGCCGCCGAGGCGCAGGGCATCCGGCCCACCAAGGCCCTGGAGGTGGCCGAGAACCCCACCGCGCTGCGCGCCGCGATCCTCGCCGACCCCTCCACCGCGCGCGCCGCCCGTTCCGCGCTCCTGGACCGCATCAAGGAGGACCCGGACCTCGGAACCGTGCTGGCCCGGGACGTCGTCCGCACCGACGACCTGAAGAAGGCCGTCGCCACCGAGAGCCGCTCCGCCGACCGTATCGGCTACGTCCGGCAGATCGCCGAGTCCGGCCGGATCAGGACCCCTGCCGGGCAGACCCTCGACGCGCCGGCCGAGCTGCGCCAGGAAGCCGAGCGCCACCTGTCCCTCCTCGACGAACTGGACGAGGACGAGGACACCGGCGAGTGGGCGACCGAGGCCTACGACACCATGAAGAACCTGATCGCGGAGGCGGTCGAGGCCGACCCCGACCTGCGCGTCCAGGAGCAGCGCACCAAGTTCTACAGCAGCCTCCAGAAGGCGACCAGGGCGTTCGAGGAGCTGACCTTCGACGACGCCCAGGACTTCTACGAGGACGACATGCTCCAGCGCCTGGAGGAACTCCAGCAGGCCATCGGTTCCTGCTTGGCCGCGCTGCGCGGCGCGAAGGGCAATTCCGCCTCGGATTGAGCGTTTTTCCTGTGAGAGGGGTACTAGAGGGCACCAAGCCGATCGTTCTCGGAGGCCTCTCGCGTGAACCCCATCGTGCACAGGACCCTGGTGGTACAGCTCCGGACGGACGGGACGGGCCGCTGTCCCGTCCTCGCCCATCTCTCCTACGACGCCGGTGACCCGTTCGCCGTCACCGCGGTGTTCACCCTGGACGGCCGGGTGCTCGCCCGGTGGCGGCTGGACCGCGAGATGCTGAACGACGGCCTGAGGGAGCCGGTCGGACTCGGGGACATCCGGTTGCGTCCCGAGCGGCAGGGGCGCTGGAGGGAAGTGCGGATGGAGTTCCTCGGCGATCCGCTGCCCGGCGGCGAGCGCCACCACGCGGTGGTGTTCGTGTGGGCGCCCGCCCTGGCCGCCTTCCTGAGCGACACGTACCTGGCGGTGCCGCCCGGCCGCGAGGTGGTACGGGTGGACGACGTACTCGCGGAGATCCTCGCCACCGGCTGAGTAGCCGTACTCATGTGGCGCCGGGGAGCCGCGGCCACGATGGGACTCCCGCGACGAGGAGTCCGCCATGACCGCAGTGCACCCCGCCCCGCGCCCCGTTCCGCAGCACGTGCCACGCCGTGTGCCGCCCGTCCTGTTCGCCGGGGTCGTGGTGGCGGGCATGGCCCTCTCGGCCTGGGGCGCACGGGATCGTACGACCTGGTTCCTGGAGACGGTGTGGGTGCTCGTCGGCCTCCCTCTGGCGGTGCTGACCTGGCGCCGCTTTCCGTTGACGGGTCTGCTGGCGGGGCTGCTCACGGCGCACGCCCTGGTGCTCGCCGTCGGCGGCCACTACACCTACGCCGGGGTCCCGGTCGGCGACTGGGTGCGGGACACCTTCGGCCTGGACCGCAACCCGTACGACCGTTTCGGCCACCTCATGCAGGGTTTCGTGCCGGCGGTGCTGGTCCGGGAGCTGCTCAGCCGTACCTCCCCGCTGCGCGGCAGCCGCTGGCTGGCGCCGCTCACGGTGTGCGCGTGCCTCGCGTTCAGCGCCTGCTTCGAGCTGCTGGAGTGGCTGGCGGCCGAGATCGGCGGCCACGGCGCGGACGCCTTCCTCGCCACCCAGGGCGATGTCTGGGACACCCAGTGGGACATGTTCTGCGCGCTGGTCGGGGCCACGCTGTCGGTGCTGCTGCTGAGCCGGGTGCACGACCGGCAACTGCGCAGCCTGGAGGCCGCTCAGCGGACGCTGTGACGGCGCCGGGCCCACAGCGGCACGGCGTACCAGCACAGCAGGTACCAGACGAGCACGGCGACGACCACCCAGGTCACATACCCACCGTGGGTGGCCACCCGGAGGATGAGCACCAGGGAGGCGGTCATGGTGGCCAGCAGCAGGAACAGGCCGATCGACGTCAGCCGGGACGCGAGGCGGACCGCCTCCGGCTTCACCCTGCGACCGGAGACCAGCCGGTGCAGGGACACCGGTCCGATGAGGGCGCCGGTGGCCGAGGCACCGAGGACGACGGTGACGATGTAGATCGTCTTGTCCACGTGGGAAAGCTGGGCGTACTTCTGCTGGAAGACCACGGTGAGGAGGAAGCCGAAGAGGATCTGCACCCCGGTCTGGGCGACCCGTACCTCCTGGATCAGGTCGGTCCACATCCGGTCGGCGCGTTCGTCCTCCGTCTCGTGGCGCCCTCTCCGGGTCTCCTCGTCCGTCATGGAGAGCGTGTAACCCTCCGCCGGTTCGTTCAAACGGCTCGGGCCGGGAGCCGCGCGGCGGCCGCTCCCGGCCCCGCGGGCCCTACCAGCGGCTCTCCACCTGGTCCTTGATCCGGCGGTCGTACAGCTCGCGGATCGCGGTGGCGGTGTCGGCGGGCAGCTGCGGGAGTTTGGCGGCGGCCGCGTTGGCGCGGGCCTGCTCCGGGTTGCGGGCGCCGGGGATCACCGTGGTCACGCCGGGCTGCTCGATGATCCAGCGCAGGGCGAGCTGGGCCGGGGTGTAGCCCTCGGGGGCGAGGGCGGCGAACTCGGCGGCGGCCTCCACGCCCGTCGCGTAGTCCACGCCGGAGAAGGTCTCACCCTGGTCGAAGGCCTCGCCGTGCCGGTTGTAGGTGCGGTGGTCGTCGGCCGCGAAGACGGTGTCCTTGGTGTACTTGCCGGACAGCAGACCGGAGGCGAGCGGCACCCGCGCGATGATGCCGACGCCGGCTTCCCGGGCGGCCGGCAGCACCTCGCGCAGGGGCTTCATGCGGAACGGGTTCAGGATGATCTGCACGCTGGCCACACCGGGCCGGGCGATCGCGGTGAGGGCCTCGGCGCAGGTCTCGACGCTGACGCCGTAGGCCGCGATGCGCTCCTCCTCGACCAGGGTGTCGAGGGCGTCGAACACCTCGTCGGTGGAGTAGACCGGGGTGGGCGGGCAGTGCAGCTGGACGAGGTCGAGCCGGTCGACGCCCAGGTTGCGGCGCGACCGGTCGTTCCACGCGCGGAAGTTGTCCAGGACGTAGTTCTGCGGGATCTGGTCGACCCGGCGGCCCATCTTGGTGGCCACCAGGACGTGCAGGTCCTGCCTGCTGCGCAGGAAGGTCGCGATGGTCTGCTCGCTGCGGCCGTCGCCGTACACGTCGGCGGTGTCGAAGAAGGTCACCCCGGACTCGGCCGCCGTCTCCAGGACGGCCAGCGCCTCCTTGTCGTCCACCTCGCCCCAGTCGGCGCCGAGCTGCCATGTGCCGAGGCCGACGACCGATGCCCACTGTCCCGACCTGTCGATTACGCGTTCGTCCATGGCGACAGTCTGTCATCCGCCGCCGACAACGGTGTCACGGGCCGACCACCGGCACCGGCACCGGCACCGGTTACGGCTACGGCTACGGCTACGGCTACGGAGTCAGCTGTGCCTGGACCGCAGGGCCGTAGCGGTCGGCCGTGTCGGCGATCGTGCTCTCGCGCAGGCGTGGGCCGCGGGCGATGCCGTACATGACGCCCAGGCCGATGAGCTGGGCGACGGCCAGTTCGGCGCGCAGGCCGGGGTCGGGGCCGGTCAGCCTGGCGGCGAGGGCGTCGACCACGTGGGCGCGGAAGTTGGCGCGCAGCACGTCGCCCTGGTCGCCGTGCAGGGGGGCGAAGGCGATCCGCAGCAGGGGGTCGGCGCCCCGGTCGCGCTGGCTCTCCAGGACGTGCCGGACCATGTGCCGGCCGAGTTCGTCCAGGGGGGCGGCGAGAAGGGCGTCCGCGTCCGTGTCGAAGGACATCACGCGGGCGAAGAGGCTCTCCTTGTTGCCGAAGTACTTGAGGACCAGCGGCGCGCTGACCCCGGCGCGTTCGGCGACGTCCTTGAGGGTGATGTCGGCGTGCGCGTGCCGGGCGAGGAGGTGGCGGGCGGCCTTGAGGATGGCCTCCTTGGTGGCCGCCGCGTCCCGGCGGGCGGGCGCGGCCGGGGCTCCGGGCCGGCCGCTCACGGCGTTCACGCTCCCTCCAGCGCGCTGCCGCGGGTGCCCTCGGCACGGCGGACGGCGGACGGGTCGGCGGCGGATGCGCCGCTGCCGCTGTCCCGGGCCTTGTCGCCGGGGATGGACAGGGCCGCGGCGCTGGCCGCCAGGGCGACGGCGCAGGCCATCGCGAAGGCCAGCAGGTAACCGTGCAGGGTGGGGACCGGTGCGCCGCCGACGAGGCTGGTGTGATGGGTGAGGACGGCGGCCACGGCGGCGCTGGAGGTGGCCTGCCCGATGGTGCGCATCAGGACGTTGACTCCGTTGGCGGAGGCGGTCTGGCTCGCCGGGACGGCCCGCAGGATCAGGGTGGGCAGTGCCGAGTAGGCCAGGGTGGTGCCGGTGGCGACGACGGTGGCGCCCAGGATGATCATCCAGAGGTCGCGGCTGTCGGCGATGCGCAGCACGTAGCCACAGGCGATGACGGCGGCGCCGAGGGCGAGGGTGACGCGCGGGCCGCGGGCGGCGGAGATCCGGGCGGAGACCGGGGAGAACAGCAGCATGGTGACGCCGCCGGGGAGCAGACACAGACCGGTGGCCACGATCGACAGGCCGAGGCCGTATCCGGTGGCCTTGGGCGCCTGCACCAGCTGGGCGGTGACCAGGGAGTTGGCGTAGAAGGCGAACCCGGTGAGCAGGGCGGCGACATGGGACAGACCGACCCGGGGCCGGGCCACCAGGTGCAGGTCGACCAGCGGCCGCTCGGTGCGCAGCTGCTGCCACCACCACAGGGCCAGCACCAGCACGGCGGCGGCGAACAGGCCCAGCACCCGCGGGCTGCCCCAGCCCCACTGGCCGCCCTGGGAGACGCCGAGCAGCAGACAGGTCAGGGCGACGGCCAGCCCGAGCGCGCCGAGCACGTCGAACCGGCCGGGTTCGCGCACCGGGGACTCCCGGACCGCCCACCACACGGCGGCCACGCCGAGCGCGCCGAGGAGGCTGGTGAGCCAGAACATGGTGTGCCAGTCGTAGTACTGCACCACCAGCGCGGCCAGTGGCAGGCCCAGCGCGGCGCCGATGCCGACGGTCGAGCTCATCAGCGCGACCGCCGATCCCCGGCGCTCGGGCGGCAGTTCGTCACGCAGGATGCTGATCGACAGCGGTACCACGGAGGCGGCGGCACCCTGCAGGGCGCGGGCGGCGATGAGCACGGCGATGTCCGACGACAGCGCGCACAGCACGGAGCCCACGGTCATCAGGGCGAGGGCTCCGGTGAGGACCCGCCGCTTGCCGTACATGTCGCCGGCCCGGCCGAGCACGGGGGTGAGGACGGCCCCGGAGAGCAATGTCGCGGTGACCGTCCAGGAGACGGCGCCGGCCGAGGAGTGGGTGAGCCTGGGCAGGTCCGGCAGGAGCGGGACGACCACCGTCTGCATGACGGCCATGAGGATGCCGCCGAAGGCCAGGACCGGGATCGTCAGCCGCTGCCGCACCGGGGGCGGTGCGGCGGACGACTCCGACGGACCGGCTGGGGGGACGGGCTGGTCCATCGGCACTCCTGCGGGCGATGCGACGTGACGGGTGAATATGAATTCACCCTATCGGGTGAATGGCTTTTCACCAACGCAGGCGCGGGCCGTACGGCTGCTACGACCGCGCGTGCAGGGCGCGCGCGGCCCGAGGTCCGAGCCACCGCTTGAACCGGCGCAGCACCTCCAGCCGCCCGGCCGCCCTGTCGAGGCCGTAGTAGAGCTGCGGGGGCACGTAGGGCAGCAGCGGTGAGTGGCGCTGGCCGAGCAGGGCGAACATGCGGTGCGGGGGCAGGCCGATGTAGCGGGGCAGGTTCTCGTACCACTGGGCGCTCAGCCGGGCGGCGCTCTGGGCGGAGAGCAGGTCGGAACGGCGCTGCCGCTCGTAGGCGGCGAGGGCCTGTGGTGCGGCGCCGTGGTCGCGCAGGGCGGCGGCGAGGCACATGGCGTCCTCCAGGGCGAGGGTGGTGCCGGCGCCGATGGAGTAGTGGGTGGTGTGGGCGGCGTCGCCGAGCAGGACCAGGTTGCCGTGGTACCAGCTGCGGTTGGTGACGGTGCGGAAGGCGGGCCAGGCGGCGGCGGAGCCGCCGATCAGCGGACGGCCGTCCAGGACGTCGGCGAACAGCTCCTCCAGGAGGGCCAGTTGACCGGTCTCGTCCATCGCGTCCAGTCCCAGGCCGGCCAGGGTCTCGGGGGCGCACTCGATGACGCAGGTGCTGTGCTCGGCGTCGTACGGGTAGCCGTAGCACCAGATCCAGCCGTGGGCGGTCTCGGCGAAGGCGAAGGTGAAGGAGTCGAAGACCCGGGTGGTGCCGAGCCAGACGTAGGGGTTGCGGCCCTCGGTGGCCCGGGTGCCGAAGTGGTCGGCGTGCCGGGTGCGCAGGGCGCTGTGGATGCCGTCGGCGGCGACCACCAGGTCGGCGTCGGGGAGGTTCTCGGGCGTGATCTCCGCCTCGAACTCCAGCCGCACTCCGAGCGCGCGGGCGCGGTCGGCGAGGATCTCCAGCATGCGGTGGCGGCCGATGCCGTGGCCCGGGTCGCCGGGCTGCCGGGCGATCCGGTCGCCGACGTGGGCGACGCCCTGGTTCCAGCGCACCGAGCTCTCCTCGATCGCGCGCGCCGACTCGGGGTCGTGCGCGTGCAGCCGGTCGAGCAGGGCGCGCCAGTACGTGACTCCCCAGCCGTAGGTCGAGCCCTCGGGGTTCCGTTCGTGGACGGTGACGTCATGGGCCGGGTTTTGCCGCTTGAGCAGGATCGCGAGATACAGGCCCGCAGGCCCGCCTCCGACGCAGTCGACCTTCACGCACACACCCCTGGGATTCACCGAACGTGGCCAATTGGCACCGCAGGGTAGCAGCGCGCCCGGCGTCGGGCCGGGTTTGCGAATCGCGCCAGATCGACGCCGTGAGCCACGCCACCCGGACGGCGGACCGCCGCCAAAGATCGACGGGAACCGCCCCGCCCGAGCAAGGAATTACCCGTTCCGGGGCCACGCGATCCCCCCACCCGGCAAGATCATCTTCGTTAAATCTTGTACGACATGTAGTCAATTGTCCTGATCACAGCCAACCCGATCCGGGCGATTTCCCCCACCGGGAAACCGGCGGATAGGCATACGGAGTCATCCCCCGCACCCACCACAGGAGGCATCCGCATGCCCGGACTCACCCGCCGTCGCGCACTCACCGCAGGGGCCGTGCTGGCCACCGCCGCCGGTGCCCAGACACTCCTCGCACCCGGCGCACCGGCCGCATCCCACCCGCACGGGGGACCCCTCGAACCCTTCGACGAGATCTACAAGGGCCGCCGCATACAAGGCCGTCCGGGCACCACGGACGACGACATGGGCGGTATGGGCGGCATGGGCGGCACGGCCGGTCGTCACCACGGTCACGGCGGCGGATACGCGGTGTTCGTGGACGGGGTGGAGCTGCACGTGATGCGGAACGCCGACGGTAGCTGGATCAGCGTGGTCAGCCATTACGACCCGGTCGCCACCCCGCGCGCCGCCGCCCGCGCGGCGGTCGACGAGCTGCAGGGCGCCGCGCTGCTGCCCTTCCCCGCCAACTGACCGCCCCCCGCAGAGAATCCCGGAGCCCCGAGCCACATGACCGTACGCAAGGACCAGGCCACCCTGACCGCCGACGAGAAGCGGCGGTTCGTCGCC
The DNA here is from genome assembly GCF_040703965.1 of Streptomyces sp. NPDC006655. NCBI lineage: Bacteria > Bacillati > Actinomycetota > Actinomycetes > Kitasatosporales > Streptomycetaceae > Streptomyces > Streptomyces sp. NPDC006655. Next base: position 9,386 of record NZ_JBEYJU010000057.1, read on the forward strand.
GCCGTCATCGAACTGAAGCGCAGCGGGCGTTACGACGACTTCGTGCGCACGCACAACGCCTTCATCATGTCCGACACCGACGACTCCGAGCGTACGGGCCACCGTTCGCCGTCGTTCCTGCCCTGGCACCGCAGATTCCTGCTCGACTTCGAACGGGCCCTCCAGTCGGTGGACCCCTCGGTGGCGCTCCCCTACTGGGACTGGACCACCGACCGGACCGTCCGCTCCTCGCTGTGGGCGCCGGACTTCCTGGGCGGCACCGGACGCGCCTCGGACGGGCGGGTGACGGACGGCCCGTTCGCCGCGTCCACCGGCAACTGGCCGGTCAACGTGCGTGTGGACGGCCGTACTTATCTGCGCAGGTCGCTCGGGTCCGGCGTGCGTGAGCTGCCCACCCGGGCCGAGGTCGACTCGGTGCTGTCCATCGCGACCTACGACATGGCGCCCTGGAACAGCGCCTCGGACGGCTTCCGCAACCACCTGGAGGGCTGGCGCGGGGTCAACCTGCACAACCGGGTCCACGTCTGGGTCGGCGGCCAGATGGCCACCGGTGTCTCCCCCAACGACCCGGTGTTCTGGCTGCACCACGCCTTCATCGACAAGCTGTGGGCCGAGTGGCGGCGCCGGCATCCGCAGGCGGCGTACGTGCCGGGTGGCGGCACACCGGACGTGGTGGACCTGGACGAGACGATGAAGCCGTGGAACGACGTGCGGCCGGCCGATCTGCTCGACCACACGAAGTTCTACACGTTCGACACCGCCGCGGCCTGACCCGGCGTTCCGGTCAGGCCTCCGCGGTACGGCACTCCGGGTGGCCCCAGCCCTGCGCGTTCTTGGCGATGGGCTCGCCGGCCGCGTAGGAACGCCCGCACAGGCAGCGGCCGGGGAACTTCGCCTTGATCGTGCGGGCGCCGGCGGCGGACCCGGCCGTCTTCTTGCGCGGGGCCGCCTTGCGGCGAGGTGCCGCGGCGGAGGCGGCGGGCGTCGGGGACGGCGGCGGCACCGGGGAGCCGAGGGCGCTGCCCGCGGCCTCCTGGACCGTGGCCGCCTGGCTGGCCGCGCGGTCGGCGAAGTCGTTGAGCGGGTCGCCGTCGACCTGGTGGGCGGGGACGTAGCGGAAGTCGACCGTGCGGCCGTCGAGGAGTTCGTCGATGCGGACGACCAGGTCCTGGTTGGCGACCGGCTTGCCGGCGGAGGTCTTCCAGCCGTTGCGCTTCCAGCCGGGCAGCCAGGTGGTGACCGCCTTCATGGCGTACTGCGAGTCCATCCGGACCTCCAGCGGCACGTCCGGTTCGACGGCCGTGAGCAGCCGTTCCAGGGCGGTCAGTTCGGCGACGTTGTTGGTGGCCCTGCCGAGCGGTCCCGCCTCCCAGCGGGCCGGGGTCGCCGCGTCGTCGGACACCACCCAGGCCCAGCCGGCCGGTCCTGGGTTTCCCTTAGAAGCCCCGTCGCACGCGGCCACCACTCGTTCACGCATGGACCCGATCATGCCACGGGCCGCCGGACCGGTCGGCCGTGGCCCGGTACGCGCTGCTCAGTCGTCCTTGAGCGAGGGCAGTTCGCCCTCGGTGGTATTGATGTCGATCACCGAGAAGGCGGCGCCCTGCGGATCGCTGAGCGCCGCGAACCGGCCGAAGGGCATGCTCAGCGGACCGAAGCGGAGCACCCCGCCGAGCTCGGTGGCCCTGGCGACGGCCGCGTCGCAGTCGGCGACGGTGAAGTACACGTTCACGTACGACGGCACCTCGGGCGGGAACTCGTCGCCCATCCGCATCCGGCCGAGGACGGTGTTCCCGTCCACGTCGAACATCCGGAAGTCGACCTTCTCGTCCTCGATCCGCCTGGCCGTGTAAGGGAAGACGCCGGTGAGGAAGGGGTCGGTCCTCTCCGGCTCACGGGTGAAGACCTCCGCCCAGCAGTAGGCGCCGGGCACGGCCGTGGCCTCGAAGCCCTCGTGGGCACCGCCCTGCCAGATGCCGAACACCGCGCCGCCGGGTTCTCGGGCCAGGCACATCGTGCCCGCCTCGCCGACCCGCATCGGCTCCATCAGCACCTCGCCGCCGTGCTCCCGGATCCGCGCCGCGGCGGCCGCGGCGTCGGGCGAGGCGAAGTACAGGCACCACTGCGGCTGCCCCTCCTGACCGGGCATGGGCGGTACGACGGCGGCGACGGCCCTGCCGTCCGCGTAGGCCTGGGTGTAGCCGCCGTACTCCGACGACGACTCGCCGAAGGTCCAGCCGAGGACGGCGCCGTAGAAACGCTTGGCCCCCTCCAGGTCGCCGAACATCGCGTCGGCCCAACAAGGGGTGCCTTCCGCTTGTACCGCCATGGCCACGGCCCTTCCGATCGCGCGGGATTGTCCCGGTTCCTCACGCTAGCCATCCGGCAGTCCGCCCGCGCGCCGAACGGCGGGCTCCGGCGGACACTGGGAGGGACGGCGGGTGCGGGCGGGCACGGGAAGCCCGGCCCGCACGGGAAGGGCAGCGGGCACGAGGGAGGGCGGACAGGGAGGGAGAGGGGCCGGCGCGGGAAGGAGGGTCGGCGCGGAGGGAGAGGGGCCGGCTCAGGAAGGACGGTCGGCGCGGAGGGAGAGGGGCCGGATCAGGAAGGACGGTCGGCGCGGAGGGAGAAGGGCCGGATCAGGAAGGACGGTCGGCGCGGAGGGAGAAGGGCCGGATCAGGAAGGACGGTCGGCGCGGAGGGAGAAGGGCCGGATCAGGAAGGGCGGCGGGCTTCGGCGGACGGGGCGCGGTATGACGGACATGATGCGGGCGTGGTCGGTGGTGCGGCCCGGGCCGGTCGAGGCGGATCCGCTGCGGCTCGTCGCACGGCCGGTGCCGGTGCCCGGACCGGACGAGCTGCTGGTCCGGGTGCGGGCCTGCGGGGTGTGCCGCACCGACCTGCACGTCACGGAGGGCGATCTGCCGGTGCGCAGGCCCGGGGTGACGCCGGGGCACGAGGTGGTGGGCGAGGTGGCGGCCCTGGGCGCCGGGGTGGCGGACTTCACCGTCGGCGACCGGGTCGGGGTGGCCTGGCTGCGGCGCACGGACGGGGAGTGCGCGTACTGCCTGCGGGGCGCCGAGAACCTGTGCCCGCGCTCGCGGTACACCGGCTGGGACGCCGACGGGGGGTACGCGCAGTACACGACGGTACCGGCGGGGTTCGCGTACCGGCTGCCCGGGACCCTGGACGACGTGGCGCTCGCCCCGCTGCTGTGCGCCGGGATCATCGGCTACCGCGCGCTGCGCCGGGCCGCGCTCCCCCCGGGCGGCCGGCTCGGCCTCTACGGCTTCGGCGGCAGCGCCCATCTGTGCGCCCAGCTGGCGGTGGCGCAGGGCGCGCGGGTGCATGTGGTCACCCGGGGTGCCGAGGCCCGGCGACTGGCCCTGGCGCTGGGCGCGGCCTCGGCCCGGGACCTCGCCGAGCCGCCGCCCGAGCCGCTGGACAGCGCCGTCCTGTTCGCCCCGGTCGGCGATCTGGTGCCGGTCGCGCTGCGCGCCCTGGACCGGGGCGGCGTGCTGGCGGTCGCGGGCATCCACCTCAGCGACGTGCCGCCGCTGAACTACGAGCGTGAGCTGTTCTACGAGCGGGAGCTGCGCAGCGTCACCTCCAACACCCGTGCCGACGGGCGGGAGTTCCTGGCCCTCGCCGAGCGGCACCGAATCCGCGCGACCACGCACGCCTACCCGCTGTCCGAGGCTCCTCGGGCGCTACGGGACCTGAAGGCAGGACGCTTCGACGGGGCCGCGGTGCTGGTGGACGACCTTTCCTGACTCCAACCCCCGCCCGGCCAGGGCACGAGAGCGAGCCCCCGGCGCGTGACCGGCGAACGCAACCTTTTCCGCCCCGACCTCCAGGTTTGCGCAACCACAGCCCGCAGCCGCCCCCTTCACGCCGTACCCGTAGATCACCACGGCTGTTTGGCTAGGCCGTGCGCACCACCACCTCGCACACCACCGACCCTTCGGGTCACCGTCGTTCAGCTCTCTGCTGGAGGGAATGTGTCCACACCGGACAGCGTCATCGGTTCCGCCGTCGACGAGCCCGAGCCGGATCCGACCACCGACGGGCGGCTCACCAGTCTGAGCACCCGGGCGGCACGCCAGCTCGCCACGACCACCAAGTCAGAGCCGCAGATGCAGGCCATCACCTCGCGGTGGCTGCTGAAGACACTGCCGTGGGTGGACGTCAAGGGCGGCACCTACCGGGTGAACCGGCGCCTGCAACTGCGCACCGGGCGCGGCCGGGTGAGCTTCGAGCAGAACGGCGGGGACGACATCCGGGTCATCCCGGGGACCCTCACCGAACTGCCCATCCTGCGGGGCTACGACAACCCCGACGTGCTGGCCGAGCTCGCCGCCCGCTTCCAGCCCCGCGAAGTGCGCGCCGGGCAGCTGCTGTTCGAGGCGGGACAGCCGGTCACCGAGACCTACCTGGTGGTGCACGGGCGGTTCACCAGGTACGCGGCCGGCAAGTACGGTGACGAGGAGGTCGTCGGGGTCGTCACCGACGGCGACCAGATGGGCGACGAGGCGGTCGGCCAGACGGACCCGCTCTGGCTCACCTCGGTCCGCGCGGAGACCGCGGGGGTGGTGCTGGCGCTGCCCTGGGCGGTCGCCGAGGAGATCATGGCCCGGGAGCCGTCGCTGGGCGCCCACCTCCAGGCGTTCGTCGACCGGCAGCGGCTGCCGATGAACCGCAAGGGCGAGGCCGAGGTGCCGGTGCAGGCCGGCCACGTCGGTGAGGAGACCCTGCGCGGCGGCTTCGTGGACTACGACCTGACGCCGCGCGAGTACGAACTGTCGCTGACCCAGACGGTGCTGAGGGTGCACTCGCGAGTGGCCGACCTCTACAACCACCCGATGGACCAGACCCAGCAGCAGCTGCGCCTGACGGTCGAGGAGATCCGCGAGCGCCAGGAGTGGGAGCTGGTCAACAACCGCGAGTTCGGGCTGCTGCACAACATCGACTACGGACAGCGGATCAGCTCCTTCACCGGCCCGCCGACCCCGGACGACATGGACGAGCTGATCTCCATGCGCCGCAAGACCAAGGTGATCCTGGCGCATCCGAAGGCGATCGCGGCCTTCTTCCGGCAGTGCAACCGGCGCGGCCTGGTACCGGCCGGCGTGAACGTCGACGGGCACGAGATCCCGGCCTGGCGCGGGGTCCCGATCTACCCGTGCAGCAAGATCCCGATCAGCGACGACCACACCAGCAGCATCATCGCGCTGCGCACCGGCGAGGCCGACCAGGGGGTCGTCGGCCTCTACCAGACCGGTATCCCCGAGGAGTTCCAGCCAGGCCTGAACGTCCGCTTCATGGGCATCAACGAGCAGGCCGTCGTCAACTACCTGGTCACCGCCTACTACTCGATGGCCATCCTCGTCCCCGACGCGGCCGGGATCCTGGAGAACGTCCAGCTCGGCCGCACCGCCGACTGACGGCCCGGAGCACAGCCATGAGCACAGCCACCACGTCCTACGCCCTGCCCGGCCCGCCGAACCTCGCACAGAGTCTGCGCCCGGGCCGGCGCACCGGGGCGGTCCCCGGACTCCACTACCGGCCCGCCGTGCCCGCCGACCCGGAGAAGGCCGCCGAGCTGGACCGGCGCCTGGAGGCCTGGGCCCGGGAACTCGACCTGTTCCCCGAGGCCTGGAAAGGGGACTTCACCGGCTTCCAGTTCGGACGGGCCGTCGTCCTCCAGCATCCGGGCGGTCTCGACCTGGACCGGTTGACCGCTGCCGGCAAGCTGCTGCTGGCCGAGAACATCGTGGACTCCTGCTACTGCGAGGAGGACGAAGGGCGCGGCGGATCCAGGCGCGGGCTCGGCGGTCCGCTGATCATCGCCCAGTCGGCGCTCGACCCCTACCACGGCGTCCCCGAGCTGGAGGAGGAGTGGCGCGCGGGCATCGCGGCCGACGGCCCGCTGCGCTCCTACCACTTCGCCCTCGCGGACTTCGCCGCCTTCGCCACCCCGAGCCAGACCGACCGGTTCGTCCACGACATCGCCCGGCTGCACCTCGGGTACCTCGGTGAGGCCGCGTGGATGGAGACCGGGTACGTGCCGCGGGTCTGGGAGTACCTGGTGATGCGGCAGTTCAACAACTTCCGGCCCTGCCTGTCGATCGTCGACGCGGTGGACGGCTACGAACTGCCCGAGCAGCTCTACGCCCGCCCGGAGATCCAGCGGATCACGGCGCTGGCCTGCAACGCCACCACGATCGTCAACGACCTGTACTCCTTCACCAAGGAGTTGGCGAGCGACCCGGACCACCTCAATCTGCCCCAGGTGGTGGCGGCCAACGACCGGTGCGGGCTGAAGGCGGCCTATCTGAAGTCCGTCGGCATCCACAACCGGATCATGGAGGCCTTCGAGGCGGAGTCGGCCGCCCTGTCCGCGGGATCGCCGCTGGTCGCTCGGTACGCCGAAGGGCTGGCCGCCTGGGTCTCCGGCAACCACGAGTGGCACGCCACCAACACCAACCGCTACCACCTGCCCGACTACTGGTAGCACCGAACCACCTGCGAAGAACCGATGCACCGTCAGAGACACGTCGAGGAGAACCTGTTGACCACCGCCCCTGTCGCTCGGAAGACCACCACGTCAGCCCCGGTGCCGACGCAGTCCAGGTACCAGAACAGCGTCGCGGAGTACTGGAACGCCGAGGAGAACCAGGTCAACCTCGAACTCGGAAAGATCGACGACCTGTACCACCACCACTACGGCATCGGTGAGGCCGACTGGTCGGTGCTCGACGAGCCCGACCCCGAGTTGCGCAAGGAGCGTGTCACCAGCGAGCTGCACCGCCTGGAGCACGCCCAGGCCGAGCTGCTGGCCGGCCATCTCGGCGCCCTCACCCCCGCCGACCGGGTCTTCGACGCCGGCTGCGGCCGGGGCGGCGGCAGCATCGTGGCGAACCTCCGCTACGGCTGCCACTCCGACGGCGTCACCATCTCCGCGAAGCAGGCGGACTTCGCCAACGCGATGGCCCGCAAGCGGGGGGTCGCCGACAAGGTCCGCTACCACCACCGGAACATGCTGGACACCGGCTTCGAGACGGGCGCGTACGCGGCGTCGTGGAACAACGAGTCCACGATGTACGTCGAGCTGGAGCTGCTGTTCGCCGAGCACGCCCGGTTGCTGCGCCGCGGCGGACGCTACGTGACGATCACCGGCTGCTACAACGACACCTACGGCCGGGCGTCCCGTGAGGTGTCCCTGATCAACGCGCACTACATCTGCGACATCCACCCGAGGTCGGAGTACTTCCGGGCGATGGCCAGGAACCGGCTGGTCCCCGTCCACGTGGAGGACCTCACCCAGGCGACGATCCCGTACTGGGAACTGCGCAAGCAGGCCGATCACCTGGTGACGGGCGTCGAGGACGCGTTCCTCGACGCGTACAAGAACGGCAGCTTCCAGTACCTGCTGATCGCGGCCGACCGGGTCTGACCGCAGTGCCGACGGGGGCGGTGTCCGCGGGCACCGCCCCGTCCCGTGCGGGTCACTCCCCCGCGTACGCCTTCCGCAGCGCGGCGATGTCGAGCTTGCCCATGGCGTACATGGCCCGGGTGGTGCGCGCCGCCTTCTCCGGGTCCGGGTCGCCGATCATCTCGATCAGCCCCTCCGGGACGACCTGCCAGGACACTCCGTACCTGTCCTTGAGCCAGCCGCACGGGCCGGGCTCGCCGCCGTTCTCCGTGAGCTTCGCCCAGTAGTGGTCGACCTCCTCCTGACCGTCGCAGTAGATCTGGAAGGAGATCGCCTCGTTGAACGTGAACTGGGGGCCGCCGTTGAGCGCGACGAACCGGTGCCCGTTGGCCGTGAAGTCGACGGCGATCACCGAGCCCGCGGGCCCCGGCCCGGCCTCGGTGTAGCGGCCGACCCGGCCGATGCTGGAGTTCTTGAAGATCGACACGTAGTAGTGGGCGGCTTCCTCGGCCTGGCCGTCGAACCAGAGACACGTGGTGAATCCGTCGGTGGTCATGGGCACCTCCTCGAGCGTGGAACGCGGTCATGTGTACCGACCGTCGCACGCCGGAAAACTCATCGGTCGTGCCGCCGTCCGCGCGCGGGGCGGAGGCCGAACCACCGTCAGGCGGCCAGGCACATGCCCCGGTGGGTGTTCGGCGCGGCCTGCCGCCGGGTGTACTCCGTCTGGACCCGGGTGAGCAGACCGCCCAGGCCGAGGCCGAGCGCCCGGGCGGCGGCCCCGAGCACCTCCGAGGAGGCCTCCTTGCGGCCGCGCTCGATCTCGGACAGGTACGGCAAGGAGATCCGGGCCGTCTCGGCGACCTCCTTGAGGGTGCGTTCCTGGGCCAGCCGCTCCTGGCGCAGCACGTCTCCGAGGAGGTCGCGCCAGAGCGGCTCCCTGGGCTCGGGGGCCGGCTCCGGCTCCTGCGGGCGCAGCGGGATGACACGGGCGTGGTTCTGCGATGGGCTGGTCACCCCCTCACCCTAGAAGCAGTGGCGCGTGGAAGGCAGGGATCGGCATTCTGCTCTGCGTGGACGCACGGGAATCGCACACGGGTGACCCGCGGTTGCGGAACATCTTCGACCAGGACGCCGAGCGGTACGACCGGGCGCGGCCCCGCTACCCCGCCTCCTTGACCGAGCGGCTGATCCGGGTGACGGGAGCCGCGCCGGGGGTGCGGGTGCTGGAGATCGCCCCGGGCACCGGGCAGCTCACCGTCGATCTGGCCGGCTCCGGATGTGCGATCACCGCCGTGGAGATCGGCCCGCGCATGGCAGCGGTGGCCCGCCGGCGGCTGGCCGCCTTCGCGTGCGTGGAGGTGGTGGTCGCCCCCTTCGAGCAGTGGGAGCCGCCGGCGGAGCCCTTCGACGCGGTGGTCTGCGCGACCGCCTTCCACTGGATCGACCCGGTCGTACGGCTGCCGAAGACGGCCGGGGTGCTGCGCCCTGGCGGACTGCTCGCCGTCATCGGCACCCACCACGTGGCGGGCGGCACCGAGGACTTCTTCGCCGAGGTCCAGGAATGTTACGAACGCTGGGATCCGGCCACTCCGGCCGGGCTGCGCCAGCCCCGAGAGTCCGACCTCGCGACCGACACGGAAGAGTTCACCGGCTCCCCGTACTTCACCGACGTCACCGTGCACGGTCACGCCCAGGAGATCACGTACACCGCCGACCGGTACCTGGACGTGCTCCTCACCTACTCGAACCACCGCGCGCTTCCCGAGGCCGCCCGGTACGGACTGCTGGCGGACATCCGGGAGCTGATCGAGTCGCGGTACGGCGGAGCCGTCACCAAGCGCTACTGGCACGAGCTGATCACCGCGGTGCGCGTCGCGGGGTGAAGCCTCCCCGCCGGGGGTCACCGGCTGTTTTCCGCCACCCGTGGGAACAGGGTGCATGCGTCGCGTCACCGCGGGTACCCGATCACCGAGAGACGCATGGCGCGTCCGGTTCCGGGTATCCGGGCGAGGACGCAAGCCAGGTCAGGGCCGGTGCGACGCAGTCGAACCGGCAGCCGCGGCATCTTGACTCACGTGGGAGAGGGAATGAACACCGCCGGGATCCGGTCGGACGCAGTGGACACCGCTCAGCCCGTCGAGGCGTGGACGGACGCAGCCCTGCCGGGAATCGAGGACCCGAAGAGTGTCGCGCCCCGCGACGCGCGGGGGCTTTCCCGCCAGTTCTTCCAGCGGCTCGGTGAGCTGGAGGAGGGCACTCCCGAGTACCAGTACGCCCGCAACACGCTCATCGAGATGAACATGTCGCTCGTCAGGTTCGCGGCCGGCCGGTTCCGCAACCGGGGCGACGACATGGAGGACATCGTCCAGACCGGGATGATCGGCCTGATCAAGGCCATCGACCGGTTCGAGCTGGCGCGCGAGGTCGAGTTCACCTCCTTCGCGCTGCCGTACATCGTGGGCGAGATCAAGCGGTTCTTCCGTGACACCACCTGGGCGGTGCACGTACCGCGGCGGCTCCAGGAACTGCGCGTGGAGCTGGCCAAGGCCCGTGAGGAACTCTCCAGCCGGCTGGACCGGGACCCGACGGTCGCCGAGCTGGCCACGCTGATGAACCTGTCCGAGGAAGAGGTGGTCGAGGGCCAGCTGGCCTCCAACGGCTACAACTCCTCCTCCCTGGACGCGGCTCTCACCGGGGACGGGCCTGAGGACGGCGAGGCGGTGCTGGCCGACTTCATCGGTGTCGAGGAGCACGGGCTGCGGCTCGTCGAGGACTTCCAGTCGCTGGCCCCGCTCATGGCCGAGCTGAGCGACCGGGACCGCGAGATCATCCACCTGCGGTTCGTCGAGGAGGCCACGCAGGCGGAGATCGGCGAGCGGCTCGGCTGCTCCCAGATGCATGTCTCCCGCCTGATCAAGCGGATCATCACCCGCCTGCGCCAGGGAATGCTGGGCGAACTCGGCTGCGCCTGAGGGCGGGGTTCGCGGACGCTGCCCCGCCTCGGCGTGTGGGGCGGCGCCCGCGGTACGCGTGACCGGGCGGCGGTGTCCGGGCCGGTCGACGGCGTGCAAGGGCGGCGGTCAGCGAGGGAAACGCACCACGGCACGCACTCGCTTGCCGACCGGCACCAGCTCGGCGGTGACCTCGCTGGCCACGGCGTGCACGATCTCCAGGCCGTGGCGGCCGATCCGCTCGGGATCCTTGGGGAAGCGCCGGGGCAGGGCGTCGCTGCTGTCGTAGACGCAGACCTGGACCGCGCTGTCCGTGCCCTCCAGTTCCAGGATGTAGGGGCCGTTGCTGTGCCGGTCCGCGTTGGTGATCAGCTCGCTGACCACGAGGAGCAGCTCGCCGTCGGCTCTGGGATCGATCGCCGCGCACCACTCCGTCCTGAGCTGCTCCAGGAAACGGGCCGCGAAGTCCCGCGCCTCGGCGATGCAGCCAGGCTCACCGGTGTAGTGCGCGGACCGCCGCAGCGGTTCCACGGGTACGTCGAAGCCAGTCGATATCACTGCCCCGCCCAGGTGTTCGATCATGCGTTTCTCTCTCGGAGGCCGGCCCCCGCCGGTCGCTGGTGCCACCATGCTCGTACCCCGAGTGTGCCCCCGCAGTCCCCCGGAACGTTCGCCGACCGCGCACAAAGGGCGTCACGCTGGTCACACGGGCGGGCACCGGCGAGTCAGGACGCCGGGGCCGCGGGGGACGCCGGGGCCCCGGGGGACACCGCGGACTCGGGGCCGGGGGACGGCGGCGAGGCCGGTGGCTCGGAGGCCGGTGCCTCGGACTGCGGGGACTGCGGTGACGGCGGTCCGGACTGCGGGGACTGCGGCTCCTGCGACTTCGACGACGGCGACTCGCTCTTGGGGGACTCGGTCTTCGGCGACTCCGACGTGCCGGAGTGCGAGGAGGACGGCGGCTTCGACCCGGGCGGCTTCGACGACGGGGCGTTCGGCGAGGACTGGTTCGACGCCGGCGGCCTGGAGCCGCCACCCGGGCTGGCCGGGGTCGAGGGACCGGGGGAGGCCGGCGGGTTCATGGGGTTCGGGTGCGCCGGTGGCTTCGCCGGGCGGTCGTGCTGTCCGGTGTGGTCGCCCCGGTGGCGGTCGAACCACTCGTGGTGCTCGTGGTCGAAGAGCACGAAGACGTCGATGACCTGGGCGGCGGGAGCGACGGCGACCACGTTCCCCGGCCGGTACGCGGGCCAGGCGGCGCCGATGGTCCGGGGTGCGGTCCGCTGCGCGACCGGCGGGGTCAGCGGGTTGCCGCAGGCGCAGCGCACCCGGGGCACACCGTGCCCGTCGACCAGGACCGCGGTGCCCGCCTCCAGGACGGCCTGGTAGGTGGTCGCGCCGCCGTCGCGGTAACCGTGGCCGGTGACGCGGGTGTCCGCGCGCAGTTGCACGGGGGTGAGGGAGCGCAGATAGGCCGGGACGCCGGACGGCTGGACGCCGACCTGCGCGGCGAACGCCTTGTTGCGCGGGGGCGAGTCCTGGAGGTACCTGATCTGCTGCTCGACGTCGCAGCTGCTGCTGTTCCTGGTGCCGCTGTAGAGGCCGGGGGCACCGCCGTCCACCCCGCGCACCTCGTTCGCGGGGGCCGTCGCCGGGGCCGACGTGGCCGGGGCCGCGGAGGCGGCGACGGTCTTCGTGGCGGTGGACCTGGTGAACGGGTCCTGGCCGGAGCTGTTGGCGGACTGCAGGAACACCTCACCCGGCTTGCCGGACCCCGCACCCATGCGGGTGAGGACCACGGCCAGGGCCGCGACGACCACGACGGCGGTGGTGAGCATCGCGATCCGGGGCGCGGACCGCCACCACGCCTCGTGCGGCTCGCCGCCCCGGCCGTCGCCCGGACCACCGCCCCGGCCGTCGCCCGGACCACCGCCCCGGCCGTCGCCCGGACCGCCGCCGCGACTGTCGCCGGGACCGCCGCCATGGCTGTCGCCCCACCCACCGTCGTGACCGCCGCCGTGGCCCGCGTCGCCCCCCGGGGGCTCTGGCGGGGGTCCGGCGGGTGGCCTGGAGGGCCCGGACAGCGGGCCGGAGGGTGGTCCTGTGGGGCGGCCGGACGACGGCGGTTCGACACTCACGCGCTCATCTCCCGTGGAAGTGAACCGAATCAAAGCGCACCGCATCACGCGGCATTCACAAAAAATGCCTCATCCGAGGCGCAACGTGCCCAATGTGCGCCGGTCCCGTGCCGTCCGCAAGCCGACGCGAACGGCCCACCCGGCGGGCGGGGCAACCGCGTGTTGCCTAGCGTGACGGCGTGAGCCCCCGCATCGCCCCCGAGCGGCCGGTGGCCGCGCCGGCCCGCCGCGGCGCGGTTCGGCACGGCTGGCCGCCGGCCCTGGCCGTGGTGCTGGCCACCCTGCTCGCCATGGCCGTGGTGGCCGCCGGGGGGCTGTGGGCGGCCGGCGCGACGGAGCTGCCCGGGGGCGCGTTCGCGCCGGTGGTGTGCGCGACCGTGGTGTCGGCCGTCGGCGGCACCGTGGAGCTGACCGGGAACGCGGGCGCGCCGGTCCGGGCCGACGCCGGGCTGACCGTCGTACCGCTGTCCGTGACGCTGGTCGGGGCGCTGTTCGTCGCCGGGGGTTTCCTGCGACCGCTGCGGCACCGCGCCGTGGCCGCGGCCGGAGAGCTGGCCGGGTGGGCGGCCCGGATCGGGGTGCTGTGGCTGCTCGGGCTCGTCGGCCTCGCCCTCGGGGCCCGCCACACCTTCGCGGTCGACGTGGGCGACGGCACGCTCAGTGACCTCACCGGACTGCTCGACGCCGCACCGAGGGTGGGGTTCACGACGGACGTGCCGCTGACGGCCGGGTACGGACTGCTGTGGCTCGCCGGGATCCTCGTGCTGGCGCTGCTGGTCGCACCCGGGGCGCCGCTGCCCGGACGGCTGCTGCGCTTCCAGGCGTCGGTGCGCCCCGCCGCGTACGCCATGGTCGTGCTGGTGCTGGCGTACGTGGCGCTGGCTCTGCTGGTCGCGGTGGTCGCGATGGTCACGCGCGGGCACGCCAGGGGGACGTTCGCGGTGATCCTGCTCGGGCTGCCCAACCTGGCCTGGCCGGCCCTCACCCTGGGTCTCGGCGTCACCTGGGACGGCAGGGTCGAAGGCCCGTTCGGGCTGCCGGTGCCGCGGGTGCTCGCGGAGGTGCTGCGTACCCCGGACGTCTCGACCCTCAACCTGCGTGGCATCGCCGCACACGACGGCCGCTGGTGGTGGCTGGCCGGGCTCGCCGCAGTGCTGCTGCTCGCGGTGGCCTTCCTGATGGCGGCCCGCTCCCCCGCCCGGATCCGCGCCCGGCAGCACGCCGTGCACCTGGCGGTCGCCCTGGCCCTGACGTTGCCGGCGCTCTGCCTGGCCGGACGGGTGCGGGCCCACTACGGTCTCTCCCTGCTCGGCAGCGGCGACGTGGGCGGCAATCTGTCCGGCGAGCTGCTGCTGCGGCCGAGGCTGTGGTCGGCGGTGGGCCTGGGCGCGCTGTGGGGGCTGATCGCCGGTTACCTGGGCGCCTGGCCGGCCCGCGCGGTGCCCCGGCGGGGCGAGGTGGCGGCCCGCAGGCCCTGAGGCAGCGGCTCCGAGGCCGCCCTGAGGCGGGTCGGCCGCGGTCAGCGGTCGCCGTCGCGGCGGACCACCCGGGTCGCGTCGTGCCGTGGGACGGCCTCGCCCGGCACGGACCGGTCGGTGACGTACGTGGCGAGCCGCCGTCCGTCGCCGTACAGCCAGCGCCCCTCCCCCGGGTCGTACAGCCACATGGACTCGCCGTCGACCACCACCCCGATGCGCACCCCCTGGGTGCGGCCGCGGAACGACTCCCCGTCGAGGCCGTCGGCCAGCGCCTCGACGGCGGCACGGTAGTCGGCGAGGGCCCGTGCCGCGCGGTCCAGCAGGGGGCGCGGATCGGCGGCCGCGTCGGGCGGGCCGCCGGGCAGCGGCGGGTCCTGGGGCACGGCGACCAGGTAGCGGCCGTCGACCCAGGCGGCCCAGCCGTTGGCACAGCTGATGTGGGCCCAGTCGCCGCGCCGTTCCACGAGCCGGACCGGTAGCAGCGGGTCGAGGGGGACGGTCGGCCGGCCCGGGTCGGGGGCCTCCCAGGCGGCCATGCCGTCGGCCGGCACCACGTGGGTGGGCCGGAACGCCGGAGCGGTGGTCATCGCGTCGCCTACTTCCGCATCACGGCGGGTTCGTGCCGGCGCAGCAGCCGGGACAGCACCCAGCCGAAGACGGCCGACAGCACCAGCAGCATGACCATGTTGCGCAGCCAGACGTGCGCCGAGTGCCGGAAGTACGGATCGGCGGTGAGGGTGCCCGGCATGATGCGGTGCAGTTCGACGGTGCCGGCCATGGCGCCCAGCGCCCACCGCGAGGGCACCAGCCAGGCCAGCTGTTCGAGGCCGGGCACACCGTGGAGTCTCAGCAGGGTGCCGCAGAAGACCACCTGGACGACGGTGAGCAGCACCAGCAGCGGCATCGTCACCTCCTCCTTGCGGACCAGGGCGGAGACCAGCAGGCCGAGCATCATCGCCGTGAAGGAGAGCACCGCCACGGCGACGGTGAGCTCCAGCAGGGGCGGCATCAGCACGCCGTCGCCGGGCGCGTTCAGGTCGACGCCGGCCAGGCCCACCTGGGTGAGCACGATCGCCTGGAGCACGGTGATCGTGCCGAGGACGACGACCTTCGACATCACGTACGCGGACCTGGGCAGGCCGACGGCTCTCTCCCGCTGGTAGATGACCCGCTCCTTGACCAGCTCGCGCACCGCGTTGGCGGCGCCGGTCAGCACTCCGCCCACGCACAGGGTGAGCAGCGCGTTGGTGGCGGTGTCGAAGGTGAGCCTGTTCCCGGCGACGGCCCGGGCCATCGCGCCCATCACGAACGGCAGCCCGATCATGATGGCGAGGAAGGTCCGGTCGGCGAGGAGCGCGGCCGTGTACCGCCGCACCAGGGTGGAGAACTGGGCGCTCCAGCTGCGCGGCCGGGGCGGCGGGGCCGTGACCGTCGGCCCGGTGCGCGGCACCACCGGCTGGGCGCTGGAGTTCACGATGTACTTGCGGTGGTACGACGAGGCGCGGTACTCCTGCGCCCAGTCCCGGCCGGTGTCGTGTTCGAAGGCCTCGAAGGCCTCGGGCCACTCGTCGAACGCGAAGAAGCCAAGGGCCTCGCCCGGCGGCCCGAAGTAGGCGGTCCGGCCGCCCGGCGCGAGGACCAGCAGCCGGTCGCAGACGTCGAGGCTGAGCACGCTGTGGGTGACCACGATGACGGTACGGCCGTCGTCGGCGAGGCCGCGCAGCGTGTTCATCACCGAGCGGTCCATGCCGGGGTCGAGTCCGGAGGTCGGTTCGTCGAGGAAGAGCAGGGACGGTTTCGTGAGCAGTTCCAGGGCTACGCTGACCCGCTTGCGCTGCCCGCCGGAGAGGCTGTGCACGGGCTGGTCGGCGCGCTGTTCGAGGCCGAGTTCCCGGATGACCTCGTCGACCCGGCGCCGGCGCTCGGTCTTCGCGGTGTCCTCGGGGAACCGCAGTTCGGCGGCGTAGCCGAGGGCACCGCGCACGGTCAGCTGGACGTGCAGGATGTCGTCCTGCGGGACCAGGCCGATGCGCTGGCGCAGCTCGGCGTAGTCGCGGTAGAGGTCGCGGCCGTCGTAGAGGACGGTGCCGTGTTCGGCGGGGCGCTGGCCGGTGAGGGCGCCGAGCAGGGTGGACTTGCCGGCGCCGCTGGGTCCGACCACGGCGAGCAGGCACTTCTCCCCCACCGGGAAGGAGACGTGGTCCAGCAGGACCTTGCGGCCGCGGTCGACGGCGACGGTGAGTTCCTGGACGTCCAGGGAGACCTCGCCGGTGTCGACGTACTCCTGGAGCTGACCGTCGACCAGGCAGAAGGCCGAGTGGCCGACGCCGACGACGTCGCGGGGGCCGAGCGGCGCGCGGGTGACCGAGCGGCCGTTGAGGTAGGTGCCGTTGTGGCTGTCGAGATCGACGATCTCGTAGCTGCCGTCCGGGTGGGCGCGCAGTTCGGCGTGGTGGCGGGAGACGACGAGGTCGTCCACGACGACGTCGTTGTCGGGGGCGCGGCCGATTCGGACGGTGCGGGCGCGCAGCGGCCGTACCGAGGAGGGCTGCCGGAAGGTGCCGGTACGGCTGGGCATCGAGACGGCGAAGGGGCGGTCCGGTGCGGGCGGGGCGCGGCCGACGAGGACGCCGCCCGGGCCGTCGGCGGGGCTGCCGAAGCCGATGACCGTGCCGGGGCCGACCTCCCATTCCCGGATGCGGCGGCCGTCGGCGTAGGTGCCGTTCGTGCTGTTCTCGTCCGCCAGCGTCCAGTGGCCGTCCGCGGGTCGCAGCACCGCGTGGTGCCAGGAGACCCGGGTGTCGTCGATGCAGATGTCGCTCAACGGGTCGCGCCCGACGTGGTAGTCACGGCTCGGGCTCATCACCGTGGAGCCCGCGTCGGTCTCCAGCACGAGTTCGGGCGCGGTCGAGGCGACCGGCCACTCCGCCATGGCCAGAATTCTACCGATCCGGCCCCGTGCACGCCCGCTCGTGGCCGCCGGGCGGGGGCTTTCGGGCGTCAGGCGACGGGGACGACGAGTGCGGGGATGGTGCGCTGCATACGGAGGGCGTCGACGGATTCGGCGAGCAGTTCGTACTCGGTGGTCTCGTCCTGGACGGCGATCCGCACCAGCCGGCCGTCGGCCAGTTCGTCGGCGACGAGTTCCTGCCGGACGACGTCGGCGCACCAGGCCCGGAGCAGGCCGGGCACGTCGGGGACGGTCCCGGCGACCGGGACCAGCGAACCGTGCGGGTACCGGGGGTTCTCGGGTAACGGATCCAGCCGCTCCGCGATCCAGGAGGCCCGGTCCCGTAACCACCACAGCGCCAGGGCCAGGGTCGGCGCACGGTAGGTGCCGAGGGGAACGCCGATGCGCTGCCCGCCGCAGACGCCGTATGCCGTGACATGGCACAGGAATTCGTCGTGCACGATCACTCCCCCGTAGCTCGCCCGGTGTGCCGTCGCGGGCCGGTTCCGTGCGGCTCCTGTGCGGTGAAGTGCTCCTGAGATTCGAGTATGTTCACTTTCGAAACACTGTCACCATGCCTTTTTGGCCAGTCTCTTGGCATATTCGCCCTGCGAATTGGCCGAAATGCACGTGCTGTACCACGTCGCCTGCGAGACCTGAAGGATGGCGGCCCTGGAGGGGAAAGGTTCCGCCTGCGTGGCCGGTTCTGACGTGTCCGCGCCCGAAAGCCGAGGGCGACGCGGGCGCGTCCCCCTCGGCGACTTCTCACCGGCCGGCGGCCACGTCCGTCACCGGTTGACGATCGCGTCGATCCGGGCCAGTTCCTCCGTGTCGAAGTCGAGGTTGCCGATGGCTCCGACGCAGTCCTCGACCTGCCGCGGGCTGCTCGCACCGATCAGCGCCGAGGTGACCCGGCCGCCGCGCAGCACCCAGGACAGGGCGAGCTGGGCCAGGGTCTGGCCGCGGCCCTTGGCGAGCTCGTCGAGGGCGCGCAGCCGGCCCACCAGGTCCTCGGTGACCGCGTCCGAGTTCAGGAACGGGCTGTCGCTCGCGGCCCGGGAGCCCTCCGGGATGCCGTCCAGGTAGCGGCCGGTGAGCAGCCCCTGCTCCAGCGGGGAGAAGACGATGGAGCCGACCTGGAGCTCGTCGAGCGCGTCGAGGACGCCCTCGGTCTCCGGGCGCCGGTCGAGCATCGAGTAGCGCGGCTGGTGGATGAGGAGCGGGGTGCCGAGCTCGCCGAGGATCCGGGCGGCCTCCCGGGTCTGCTCCGCCGAGTAGTTGGAGATGCCGACGTACAGCGCCTTGCCCTGCTGGACCGCCGAGTGCAGCGCGCCCATCGTCTCCTCCAGGGGAGTCTCCGGGTCCGGGCGGTGCGAGTAGAAGATGTCGACGTAGTCCAGGCCCATCCGGGTCAGCGACTGGTCCAGCGAGGAGAGCAGGTACTTGCGCGAACCCCACTCGCCGTACGGTCCCGGCCACATCAGGTAGCCGGCCTTGGTGGAGATGACCAGCTCGTCGCGGTACCCGGCGAAGTCCGCCCGGAGCGCCTCGCCGAAGGCCGCCTCGGCGGCGCCGGGCGGCGGACCGTAGTTGTTGGCCAGGTCGAAGTGGGTGACACCGAGGTCGAAGGCACGGCGCAGGATGGCGCGCTGGGTCGTCACGGGCCGGTCGGGCCCGAAGTTGTGCCACAGGCCGAGCGACAGCGCGGGAAGCTTGAGGCCGCTGCGGCCGCTGCGGCGGTACGGCATGTCGGCGTAGCGGTCGGGGTGCGGGGTGTACAACGCGACTCCAGGGGGTTGGCACACGATCTACCGATCCCACTCTTTCCCGAGCCGCGGGCAGTGGTCCAACAGAAGAATCCGATGGAATTGTGCGGTTAGGCTTCTCAATCATGGAACTGCGCCACCTCCAGCACTTCGTCGCGGTCGCCGAGGACCAGCACTTCACCCGGGCCGCGGAGCGGCTGATGGTGTCGCAGTCGGGACTGTCCGCGTCCATCCGGGCCCTGGAGCGGGAACTGCGGGCGCCGCTCTTCGTGCGGACGACCCGCCGGGTGACCCTGACGGAGGCGGGACGTGCGCTGCTGGGCGAGGCGGAGCGCGTCCTCGCCCAGGTGCGGTCCGCGCGCGAGGCGGTGGCGGCCGTCCAGGGCGTGCTGCGCGGGACGCTGGCACTGGGCACCGAGCAGTGCATCGCCGGCGTGCACGTGGCGGGGCTGCTCGCCGCGTTCCGGCGCCGGCACCCGGACGTCGAGATCCGGCTGCGGCAGGCGGGCTCCGGCGCGCTGACCGAGGAGGTGGCGGCCGGCCGGCTCGACCTGGCCTTCGCCTACCGCACCCAGGACGACACCGACCAGTTGCGCTCGGTGTCCCTCACCGGCGAGCCGATGACCGTGCTGTGCCATCCCAGCCACCGGCTGGCCACCGCGGGCGTCGCGGTGGCCCCTCAGGACCTCGACGGGGAGGTGTTCGTCGACTTCCACCCCGACTGGGGCCCGCGCCGCACCACCGACGCCGCCTTCGCCGCGGCGGGCGTGCGGCGCACGGTCGCCCTGGAGGTCAACGACGTGCACAGCCTGCTCGACCTGGTCGACGAGAACCTCGGTATCGCCGTCGTACCCCGCCACTTCCGGCACAAGCGGCCGGCGCTCACCGCGCTCGCGCTCAAGGACACGGACGAGACGGCGTACGAGACGGTCGCCCTGCTGCCGCCGCGGACCGCCACCAGTCCGGCGGCCCGGGCCCTGATCACCCTCCTCGAAACCGGTTGACCGATTCCGGACGCACGACGACCGGCGATGCGCGATCGTGGTCGTATGCATGCAAGGGACATCCTCATCGACGGCTTCGGCCGCATCCAGGAAGAAGTCCATGCCGCCCTCGACGGCCTCGATCCCGACCTGCTCAACAGGCGCCCGGCCGCCGGCGCCAACTCCGTCACCTGGCTGGTCTGGCACCTCACGCGGGTGCAGGACGACCATGTGGCCGACGCCTTCGGACTGGAGCAGGTGTGGCCGGCCCAGGGCTGGGCGAAGCGCTTCGGCCTCGACCTGCCGGTCCGGGACCACGGCTACGGCCACACCGCCGCGCAGGTCGCGAAGGTCACCGTGGACTCCGGCGACCTGCTGACCGGCTACTACGACGCGGTGCACGAGCAGACCCTCGGGGCCCTGCGCGGGCTTGCCGCGAAGGATCTCGAACGCGTCGTGGACGAGCGCTGGGATCCGCCGGTCACGCTGGGCGTCCGGCTGGTGAGCGTCCTGGCCGACGACCTTCAGCACGTCGGGCAGGCCGCCTACCTGCGGGGACTGCTTCAGAGCGCGGAGGCGTAACCCGGCAGCACGACGTCCTCGATGAGGGCCCTGCGCTCGTCGAACGGGATGAACGCGCTCTTCACGGCGTTCAGGGTGACCGCGCGCAGGTCCTCGACGGTCCAGCCGGCCTGCTCGACCAGCAGGGTCATCTCGCGGGTCATCGTCGTCCCCGAGACCAGCCGGTTGTCGGTGTTGAGGGTGACCCGGAAGCCCAGCTCCTTCAGCGCGCTGATCGGGTGCTCGGCGATGGAGGTGGCGCAGCCGGTCTGGAGGTTGGAGGTGGGGCACATCTCCAGGGCGATCCGGCGGTCGCGCACCCAGCTCGCGAGGCGGCCGAGCTTGCCGTCCACGATGTCCTCGGTGATCCGCACCCCGTGCCCGATGCGCTGGGCACCGCAGGCCTGGACCGCCTGGTGGATGCTGGGCAGTCCGAAGGCCTCACCGGCGTGGATGGTGAACGGCACGCTCTCGTCGCGCAGCAGTTCGAAGGCATCCAGGTGGTCGGCGGCCGGGAAGCCGTCCTCGGCACCGGCGATGTCGAAGCCGACGACACCGGCGTCCCGGTAGGCGACGGCCAGCTCGGCCGCCTCCCGGACCCGGTCGAACATCCGCATGCCGCAGAGCAGGGTGCCGACGCGCACCGGCGTGCCGGCGGCGGCCGCCTTGGCCATGCCCGCGGCGAGCCCCTCCTGCACGGCCGCCACCACCTCGCCCATCGCGAGACCGCCCCGGACGTTCAGCTCGGGGGCGTAGCGCACCTCGCCGTACACGACGCCGTCGGCGGCGAGGTCGAGGACGTACTCCTCGGCGACGCGCCGCAGCCCCTCTCGGGTCTGCAGCACGGCGAGGGTGTGCTCGAAGGTGGCTATGTAGCGGACCAGGTCACCGGAGTCGGCGGCCTCGACGTACCAGGCCGCCAGCTCGTCCGGGTCGGTGGTGGGCAGGGTGTGGCCGACCTCGGCGGCGAGCTCGACGAGGGTGGCGGGGCGCAGGCCGCCGTCGAGGTGGTCGTGCAGGACGGCCTTCGGGAGGCGGCGGATCACATCTGCGTCTACGCGCGTAGCGGTCATGGTGGGCTGTCCTCGGCAGGTGGTTCGAAGTGATCGGTCAGGCAGCGGGCTGGAGCAGGTCCCAGCGGTTTCCGTAGAGGTCCTGGAAGACGGCGACGGTGCCGTACGGCTCGTGCCGCGGCTGCTCCAGGAAGGTCACACCGGCGGCGGCCATCCGGGCGTGGTCGCGGGCGAAGTCGTCGGTGTGCAGGAAGAACCCGACGCGCCCGCCGGTCTGGTCGCCGACCCGGGCCCGCTGGCCGTCGCCCTTGGCGCGGGCGAGCAGCAGTCCGGTGCCCCCGCCCTCCGCACCGGGTTCGACGACGACCCAGCGGGAGCCGTCCGGGCGGGGCGCGTCCTCGACGAGCCGGAATCCCAGGGCCTCGGTGTAGAAGCTGATCGCCTCGTCGTAGTCGCCGACGACGAGGGTGACCAGGGCGACGCGTCGCATGGGGGCCTTTCGGGTGGGGCGGTTAGCGGGAGAGGTTATACGTAAAACGTCAGGGACGCCAGCCGCCGCCTCTGCGGGCCCGCTTCCCGACGGACTACTTGCCCGCTTCTCCCTGCGCGACCTCGACGCGATGGTGGAAGTCGGCCATCCCGGTCACCGACGCCACGCACGACAGGCCGGCACTGGCCGCCAGAAGCAGCGCGATCCATGCCCCGGCCCGGCGCTCCCGGCGCGGCGCCGCCAGCAGCGCGTGCACCCGGCGCGGCACCGGCCCCGAGGCGGCCCCGGGGACGAACGCCGGCCGCTCGACGCCGCCCTCGCCCTGCCCCGCCAGCGCGGCCCGGGCGATCGCGCGCGCCGTCAGCCGCCGGTCCCCCACCGCACGGGCCGCGGCCTCGTCGGCCACCCGCTCCACGGCCAGCCGGATGACGTCCCGGACCCGGCGCAGCGCGGGGTGACAGTGCGCGGCGAACTCGGCCGCGGCGAGGAAGTAGTGGTGCCCGCCCGCGTTGTGCGCCCGCTCGTGCGCGAACAGCGCCTCCCGCTCGCCCCCGTCGAGGGTGCGCAGCATCCCCGTGGTGACGACGATCCGGTGCGGCCGGCCGGGCAGCGCGTACGCGTCGGGACACGGCGAGTCCACCACGCACAGGTCACCCGCGGCCGGTCCCGCCCCCGCCTCGGTGCGGGCCGCGCGGAAGGCACGCGTCTGCCGGAGCGCCGACCGCACGAGGGTCCAGGCGGAGACGGCGAGACCGCCGACCGACAGCGCGGCCAGCGGCAGGACGAAGCGGTCGGAGGCGGTGTGCAGCGGCCGGATCAGCTCGCCCAGCGAGGCGAAGAACGGCAGTCTGAGCAGCCCGGTGAGGACGAATGCGCCGAGCGCGGCGAGCGCGCAGCCCGCGGCGGCGACGGCCGAGACGGCGACCGCCCACAGCGCTGCGGCGGGCGCCAGCCTTTCGAGGGCCCGCCGGGACAGCGCCGGCAGGGCGAACGGCACCAGCAGGGGGAGGATCAGCAGGCCGATCACGTCGCACCGGACTGCTCGTCGGCTTCGAGGAGCGTGCGCAGGACGCGCTCGTCGTCGGGGCTGAGCTGGGCGACGAAGCGGGCGAGCACGGTCTTGCGGTCGCCGTCGCGGTCGAGTTCGCTGTGCATCCGTCGCGCGGTGAGACCCTGGGCGTCCTGGACGGGGACGTAGGCGTAGCCGCGGCCCCGGCGGTGCCGGTCGACCACGCCCTTGTCGTGCAGCCGGGTGAGGATGGTCGTCACGGTGGTGCGGGCCAGGTCCGTGCCGAGGCTGCGCTGCACCTCGCCGGGGGTCTGGGGGGCACCGGCCGCCCACAGGGCCGCCATGACGCTCGCCTCGAGTTCGCCGGCGGGCCGGCGTTCGTCCTTCCCGTCGGCCATGGAAGGCTCCTCACCCCTTCTTCGTGCTCGGTCCGGCTCTTCGTCCTCGGTCCGGCAGATCGTCTACGCCAGTGTAGTCAGCCGGGCCCGGTCACGCCCACGATTCGTCGCGGGGGGCCGTCGTCACGGGCCGGGTGTGCAGGGCGTCCATGCGGGCCGGCTCCTCGTCGGTGAGCCGGACGGCGCCCGCCGCGACGTTCTCGGCCAGGCGGTCCGGGTTGCCGGTGCCGGGAGCGGCGAGCGCGGAAGCGGAAGAATGCTGGTCATGACCGTTGCCGTGCATCCGCTCGTCGCCCGCGCCCGCGAACTCGCCGACGGCCTCCTGGCGCCCGCCGCCGAGCGGGTCGACCAGGAGGGTGTCCCCCTCGGCCACATCGAGGCGATCAAGCGCTCGGGGCTGCTCGGAGTGGGCGCGCCGGTGGCCTACGGCGGCGCGGCGGCGCCCGCGGCGGTCGTACGCGAGACGGCCGAGATCCTGGCCGGGGCGTGCTGCTCGACCTGGTTCGTGCAGACGCAGCACCACACGCCGGTGCAGACCCTGGTCACGTCCCGACTTCCGGTGCGGGAGCGGCTGTTGGGTCCGCTGGCGCGCGGTGAGCTGCTGTCCGGGGTGGCGTACGCGCACCTTCGCTCGTACCCGCGGGTCCCGGTGCGGGTCCGGGCGGAGGCGGGCGGCCGGCGCTTCCACGGCACCGTGCCCTGGTACACCGGCTGGGGCCTGAACGACGTGCTGCTGCTCGCCGGCGTGACCGAGGACGACGAGGCGTTGTTCGCGTTCGTCGAGGCGCGGGAGCAGCCGGGGCTGCGGGCGTCGGAGCCGATGCGGCTGGCGGCGCTCACCGCGGCCCGGACGGTGTCCCTGGAGCTGGACGGCCTGTGGGTGCCGGAGGAGGCGGTGGCGCTGCGGACGCCGTACGGGGACTGGGCGGCGGCGGACCGCCCGAAGACCCGCAACGCCAACCCGGCGGTCTTCGGGATCACTCGGGCGGCCCTCGCGCTGGTCGAGGACGCGTACGCCGCTCCCTTGCGGGTCCGCCTCGACGAGGTTCGCCGCCGGGCCTACGCGCTCGCCGACCATCCGGTGCCGCGGGAGCACACCGGCGAACGTCTCGCCCTGCGGGCGGAGGCGTTCACGCTGATGCGCGCGGCGACGGCGGCGGCCGTGGTGGCGGGCGGCGGCCGGGCGACGGCCCTGGACAGCCGCGCCCAACGGCTGGCGCGGGAGGCGCTGTTCCTGCTGGTCCAGGGCCAGACGGCAGAGTCGCGCGCGGCCCACCTGGGGAAGCTGGCGGAGCAACCCGGCTGACCTCCGGCACCGCGGTCGTCCGCCCGCGCCTGCGTGCGGTTCCTCCCTCAGCCCCGGAGCCGGGACATCGCCGGGTCGAACAACGGCTCCTCGGCCACCACCGCCGCCACGCGCTGGTCGAAGTAGCCGATCCGCACCGCCGTCCCGGGTACCGCCAGCTCCGCCGGCAGCCACGCGTAGGCGATCCCCTTGCCGACCGTGTAGCCGTAGGCGGCGCTGGTCACGTAGCCGACGGCGCGATCCCCGTCGTACACCGGTTCCTTGCCCATGACCACGGCCCGCGGGTCGTCGACGGTGAGGCAGGTCAGCCGCCGCCGTACGTCCGCCGCGCGCCGCTCCAGCGCGGCCTTGCCGACGAAGTCGCCCTTGTCGAGCCGGACGGCGAAACCGACGCCGGCCTCGTAGGGGTCGTGCTCGAAGGTCATGTCGGTGCCGAAGGAGCGGTAACCCTTCTCCAGGCGGAGGCTGTTGAAGGCGCCGCGCCCGGCGATGATCCCGCCGAGCGGCTGGGCGGCGGCCCACAGGGTGTCCCAGAGTTTCCGTCCCTGGTCGGCGGTGGTGTACAGCTCCCAGCCGAGTTCGCCGACGTACGACAGGCGCATCGCGGTGACCGGCACCGAGCCGATGTAGGCGCGCTTGGCGCGGAAGTACTTGAGGCCGTCGCCCGAGAAGTCCTCGTCGGTGAGGGGCTGGAGGACCTCGCGGGCGAGCGGGCCCCACAGGCCGATGCAGCAGGTGCCGGGGGTGATGTCGCGGACCTGGACCCGGCCTCCCCCAGCTACCGCTGGGAGGTGCCCCCAGCCGGGGAGGTGGCGGGTGAACCAGTCGAGGTCGAGGTTGCCGTTGGCGCCCACCTGGAAGAGGTCGCGGCCGAGGCGGGCCACGGTGATGTCGCTGCGGATGCCGCCGTCGTGGTCGAGCAGCAGGGTGTACGTGACCGAGCCGACGGACTTGGCGACCTTGCCGGTGACCAGGCCCTCCAGGAAGTCGGCGGCGCCCGGACCGGTGACCTCCAGGCGTTTGAGGGCCGTCATGTCGTACATCGCGACGGTCTCGCGGGTGACCTGGGCCTCGGCGCCGACGATCGGTGACCAGTAGCGGGCGGCCCAGTCGTTCGGGGTGGGGATCTCGCGGCCGTCGAGGAGCGGCGCATTGGCCTCGTACCACTGGGGGCGCTCCCAGCCGTTCGCCTCCAGGAAGAACGCGCCGTGTTCCTGCTGGCGGGCGTGGAAGGGGCTGGTGCGGATCGGGCGCGGCTTCCCGCTCGGCTGGAGGGGGTGGAGGATGTCGTACACCTCGGCGAAGTTCTGGCAGTCGCGGGCCAGGACGTACTCGGGGGCCAGTTGGTGCGGCTCGAAGCGGTTGACGTCGCACTCGTGCAGGTCGAACGAGGAGCAGTGGCCGTCGACCAGCCATTCGGCGACCGCGCGTCCGACGCCCGCGGAGTGGGTGACCCAGACGGCCTCGGCGACCCAGAAGCCCTTGACGTCCGGGGACTCGCCGAGCAGGGGGTAGCCGTCGGTGGTGAAGGAGAACAGGCCGTTGATGCCCTCCTCGACCTTGGCCTCGCGGGTGGCGGGCAGGAGGGACTGCGTCTCGGTCCAGGCGTCCTCGAAGTCGTCCTCGGTGAACTTCAGGACCGAGGGCATCGGTCCGGCCTCGTCGACGGGGCGGATGTCGTCGGCGGAGATGGGCATGGGGCGGTGGCCGTAGAAGCCGATGCCGATGCGGTCGAAGCGGTCGCGGTAGTAGAGGTCGGCGTCCTGGTGGCGCAGGATGGGGCGGACGGCCTCCTCGGTCTGGCCGGCGAGGGCGGGGACCGGGCCGGTCCAGGCGAGCTGGTGGGCGAGCGGCGTGAGCGGCAGGTTCATGCCGACCATGCGGGCGATCCGGGGGCCCCAGATGCCGGCGCAGCAGACGACGACGTCGGCGGGGAGCTCGCCCCGGTCGGTCACCACGGCGGTGACGGCGCCGTCGCTCTGCCGGACGTCGAGGACCTCGTGGTGGGCCAGGAAGCGCACCCCGCGTCCGGCGGCCCGGCGGATCTGGGCCTCGACGGCGAGGACGGCCTTGGCGAGGCCGTCGGTGGGGACGAGGAGGCCGCCGAGGACCCGGTCGCGGTCGACGAGCGGGTGCCGTGCCACGCACTCGTCCGGGTCGAGCAGGCGGGCCTCGATGCCCCAGGCGGTGATCCAGCCGTGCCGGCGGTGGAGTTCGGCGAGGCGCTCGGGGGTGGTGGCCACTTCGAGGCCGCCGACCTGGAGGAAGCAGGGCTCGCCGTCGACGTCGAGAGAGCAGAACTTCTCGACGGTGTAGCGCGCCAGTTCCGTCATGGTCTTCGAGGGGTTCGTCTGGAAGACCAGGCCCGGGGCGTGCGAGGAGGAACCCCCGGTCGCCGGCAGGGGGCCCTGGTCGACCACGGTCACCTCGGTCCAGCCGCGTGCGGAGATCTCGTCCGCGAGGGCCGCCCCCACGACGCCCGCTCCGATGATGACCACTCGGGGTCCCGCCATCGCCCAACCTCCGAACTTGAGACCGGTGCAGTTGCTCTTTACGCAACATGATTCAGGCTGCGCAACTCAATGTGCCCGTCGCCGAGGAGGGGTGTCAAGGGGGCGGTGACGCCCGGCGACGGCCCCGGCCACGGCCCCGGTGCCGGCCGGAAAAGGGAACGCCCGGCGGGCGGCGCGCACAGCCGCGCACCGCCCGCCGGGCGTCTCGGGACCAGCTCCTTCGCGACCGGGGCTACTTCAGCCAGGCCTTGACCTTGTCGGGGTTGGCGTCGACCCACTTCTTCGCCGCCGCGTCGTCCGACAGCTTGTCCACGGCGATGTACTTGGCCACGGTGTTCTGGTCTTCGTTGGTCCAGTGGAAGTTCTTCACGAGCTTGTAGGCAGGGCTGCCCGACTTGGCGAAGCCGGCGCTGACGATCTTGTCCAGGTCGTAGACGGGGTAGTCGCAGGCGACCTTCGCCGCGTCGGCGTCGCAACCCGTCGTGTACTTCGGCAGGTTCACCTTCACCAGCGGCACCTCGGACAGGAACCACTGCGGTTCGTAGAAGTAGCCGATCAGCCACTGCTTGTTCTTCTCGGCCGTGCGGTAGGCCTGGATGAGCGCGGTCTCGCTGCCCGCGTACACCACCTTGAAGTCCAGCTTCAGATTCGTCACCAGGGCGGCGTCGTTGGTCACGTACGACGGGTCGCCGTCGAGGAGCTGGCCCTTGCCGCCCGACTCCGACGTCTTGAAGTTCGCGGCGTACTTGTTCAGGTTCTTCCAGTCGGTGATGTCGGGGTGCGCCTTGGCCAGCCACGGCGGGACGTACCAGCCGATGATGCCCTTGTTGCCGGTGGAGCCGGCCTCCACGGCCGTCTTCTGCCCGGTGATGTACTTCTTCTTCAGGTCGTCGTGGCCCCAGTTCTCCAGGACCGCGTCGACCTCACCGGTCCCGAAGCCCTGCCAGGCGATCTCCTCCTTGAGGTCCTTCTTGTTGACGGTGCAGCCGAGGTCGTGCCGCGCGACGTAGGCGACGACCGCCGCGTCCGCCTCGTAGCCGACCCAGGGGTTGACGGCGAGGTTGAAGGTGCCGCACTTGCCGCCCGAGGACGTCGAGCCGGCCGAGCCGCTGTCGCCGACCTTCGCGCCGCCGCAGGCCGTGAGGGTGAGTCCGAGGACGGCCAGGCCGGCCGCGCCGGCTCGCCAGTGTTGTGCCATGGTGTAGTGCTCCTTATGCCCGGGTGCGTCGTGCCGCAGCCTGAGTGATCCGGTCGAACATGACTCCGAGCAGTACGATGGCGAGCCCTGCCGCCAGCCCCTTGCCGTACAGCTCACCCTGCGAGAAACCGGCCACGACGTCGTAGCCGAGGGCGCCCGCCCCCACCAGGCCGCCCACCACAACCATCGACAGCACGTAGATGAGGCCCTGGTTGGTCGCGAGGGTCAGGGCGCCGCGTGCCATCGGCAGCTGGACCTTGGTGATGATCTGCCAGGTGCTGCACCCGGCCGAGGTGGCCGCCTCCACCGTGGACTCCGGGACGTTCCGCACGCCGTCCGCGATGATCTTGATGGCGACGGGTGCCGCGTAGACGACGGCCGCGACGATCGCCGTGAAGCGGGTGGCGCCGAAGAGCGCCAGGAACGGCACCAGGTAGACGAACGGCGGCATGACCTGGGCGGCGTCCAGGGTGGGCCGGATCAGCCGGTCGACCAGTTCGCTGCGTCCCATCCACACGCCGAAGACCGCGCCGAGCAGCATCACCAAGGCGGTGGCCACGGCGGTCGAGGCGAGGGTGGTCATGCTGTCCGACCACAGCCCCGTGCCGACCAGCAGCCCCACGCACACCGCGGCCGTCACCGCCGCCCACCGGCCGCCGAGCAGCGCCCCCAGTGCGACGAGGACGGCACCGACCAGCCACCACGGGGAGTCGGTGAGCAGCGTCTGGAACGGGTTGAGCAGACCGTTGGTGAGGGTGTCGCGCAGCGCGTTGGTCAGGCCGGAGACATGGTCCTGGAGCCAGCCGGTCGTGGTGTCGGCGGCGCTCGCGATGTGGCTGCCCACGGTGCCGTCACCGGGGAACTCGGCCGCCCAGACGTATGTGTGGGAGAGGTAGACCAGGACGAGGGCCGCGATCCCGCCCGCCCCCAGCAGCGGGCGGCGCCACCTGAGGAAGCGGTCGCCTCCGGTGCGCCGGGCCTCGGTACGCGCGGCGGCGGCCGTGGTGACCCGGTCCAGCACGATCGCCATGACGACGATGGCGAGCCCGGCGTTGAAGGCGGTGCCGACGTCGAGTGACTGCAGGGCCTGGACGACGGTCTTGCCGAGGCCGGGCGCGTCGATCAGGGCCGCGATGGTCACCATGGCCAGGGCGGCCATGATGGTCTGGTTGACGCCCATCACCACGGTGCGCTTCGACATCGGCAGCAGCACCTTCACCAGTTGCTGGGTGCGGGTGGTGCCGAGCGAGTCGGCCGCCTCGACGGTGGTCTCGGGGACGGACCGGATGGCGTGTGCGGTGATGCGGATGGCGGGCGGTGCCGCGTAGATCACGGTGGTGATCACGGCGGACGCCCCGCCGATGAGGAAGATCAGGGTCAGCGGGGCGAGGTAGACGAAGGTCGGCATCGTCTGCATGAAGTCCAGGAACGGCGTCATGACCCGGTTGAACCGGTCGGAGAGCCCGGCCCAGACGCCCAGCGGGATGCCGATGAGCAGGGCGACGAGCACCGCGGACAGGGTCAGCGCCAGGGTGTCCATGCTCTCCTGCCACAGGCCCTGCAGCCCGAAGAAGGTGAACCCGGCCACGGCCAGCAGCGCGACCCGCCAGTTCCCGACGGCCCAGGAGACGTAACCGACGAGTCCGACCACCCCGAGCCAGCCGACCTGCGGGACCGGACGGGAGCCGGTGGGCTGGGAGATCAGGGACTGGACGAAGGTGACCAGGTTGTCGATGACCAGGCGGATCTCGTTGAAGAAGTAGAGGAAGACCGGGCTGGAGTTGCGGTTGGCGCCGATGCTGTCGTTGACGTCGTTGAGCCAGCGGTGCAGACCGGTGAGGTCCGCGGCGGCCAGGGTCAGGGTCCCCCGGCCGCGGAACACGGCGAAGAGCAGCAGCCACACCACGAGGATCGCCGCCACCACCAGGGGGCGGCCGGCCTTCCGCCGCATCGGGGCGACCGGTGCGGTCGCGTCGGCGACGGCGGCCATCAGGCGCCGCCGTCCTGTCCGGCGACGACGGACAGGATCTCCTCGTCGCCGACGATGCCGAGCAGCTTGCCGTGCTCGACGACCTTGACCGGTTTCTCGGCGGCGAGCACCGCCCGGGTGGCCTCGCGCACCACGACGTCCGGTCCCAGCTCGGGGCCGTCCAGCGCGTCGCCGGGCTCGGCGGGCCGCATGATCCAGCGCAGGGTGAGGACGTCACCGCGCGGCACGTCCTTCACGAAGTCCCGCACGTAGTCGTCGGCCGGTGCACCCACCAGTTCGTCACCGGTGCCGCACTGGACCATCTTGCCGTCCCGCATGATCAGGATGCGGTCGCCCAGCTTGAGGGCCTCGGCGAGGTCGTGGGTGATGAACACCATGGTCTTGCCGACCTCGTGGTGCAGGCGGATGACCTCGCTCTGCATGTCACGGCGGATGAGCGGGTCGAGCGCGGAGAACGGCTCGTCGAAGAAGAGCACGTCCGGGTCGCCGGCCAGGGCGCGGGCGAGGCCGACGCGCTGCTGCATACCGCCGGAGAGCTGATCGGGGTAGGAGTTCTCATAACCCGCCAGGCCCACGAGTTCGACCGTCTCCAGGGCCCGCTTCATCCGTTCTGCCCTGCCCATGCCCCGGATCTCCAGGCCGAAGGCCACGTTGTCCACGACCTTGCGGTGCGGCAGCAGGCCGAAGTGCTGGAAGACCATGGAGAACTTGCTGCGCCGCAGCTCGCGCAGGCGCCGGGCGTCGGCGCCCCGGATGTCCTCGCCCTCGAAGACGACCTCGCCCGCGGTGGGTTCGATCAGCCGGGTCAGACATCGCACGAGGGTGGACTTGCCGGACCCGGACAGGCCCATCACGACGAAGACCTCGCCGTTCGACACCTCGAAGTTCACGTCCCGGACGGCGGCGGTGCAGCCGGTGCGGTCCATGAGTTCGCGACGGGTGAGGCCGCACAACTCCTCGGAGCCCGGTACCTCGTCGGCCTTCGGACCGAACACCTTCCACAGCCGGCGCACGGAGATGACCGGGGTACGATCCCGGGGGTCCTGGGACGTGCCGCGCCGCTGCGACACCTCGGTCTGGGCTGGGGTCATGATCGGCCTCTTTTCGGCGTCAGCCGCGGAACCAGTGCTGCGGCCGGGGTTGGATGTTCTGCCAGACGTGCTTGGGCTCCCGGTACTCGTCCAGGCCGGTCGGTCCCAGCTCACGGCCCACGCCCGAATGCCCGAACCCACCCCATTCCGCCTGCGGCACGTAGGGGTGGTAGTCGTTGATCCACACGGTGCCGTGGCGCAGTCGCCGGGCGACCCGCTGGGCCTTGCCCGCGTCCTGGGTCCAGACGGCTCCGGCGAGGCCGTACTCCGTGTCGTTGGCGATGCGGACGGCGTCGTCCTCGTCGCGGAAGCGCTCGACCGTGAGCACCGGCCCGAAGGACTCCTCGTGCACCACCCGCATGTCCTGCCGGCACTCGTCGAGGACGGTGGGCGGGTAGTAGTGGCCGCCCGCGAGCGCGGGGTCGTCGGGCCGGGCACCCCCGCAGCGCAGTACGGCGCCCTCGGCGAGACCGGCGGCCACGTACGCCTCGACCTTCTCGCGGTGCTGCGCGGAGATCAGCGCCCCGGTCTCGGCCTCGGGATCGAAGGGGCCGCCGAGGCGGATCAGCCGGGCCCTGCGCACGACCTCGTCGACGAAGACGTCGTGGATCGAGTCCTCAACGACCAGCCGGGCGCCGGCCGAGCAGACCTGCCCGGAGTGCAGGAAGACGGCGGTGAGCGCGAAGTCCACGGCGGTGTCGAAGTCGGCGTCGGCGAAGACCACGTTGGGGTTCTTGCCGCCGAGTTCGAGGGCGACCTTCTTCACGGTGGCGGCGGCGGTGGCCATGAGGTGCCGGCCGGTGTCCAGTCCGCCGGTGAAGGACACCATGTCGACGCCGGGGTGTTCGGCCAGGGGTGCGCCGGCCTCGGGCCCGGCGCCCAGGACGAGATTGGCGGCGCCGGCCGGCAGGCCCGCCTCCGCCAGTGCCTTCATCAGCAGGATCGAGGTGGAGGGGGTGAGCTCGCTCGGCTTGAGGACGACCGTGTTGCCCGCGAGCAGGGCCGGGGCGACCTTCCAGGAGGCCTGCAACAGCGGGTAGTTCCAAGGGGTGATCAGTGCGCAGACGCCGACGGGTTCGTAGGTGACCCGGCTGAGCGCGTCGTCCCGGCCGGTGTCGACCACCCGGCCCGCGTCCGTCCCGGCGATGCCGCCGTAGTAGCGGAAGCAGGAGACGACGTCGGCGATGTCGTACTCGCTCTCCACCAGGCGCTTGCCGGTGTCCAGGGACTCGGCGCGGGCGAACTCCTTCGCGTCGCGCTCGATGATGCCCGCGGCGCGCAGCAGCAGGGCGCCGCGGTCCCGCTCGGCGGTGCGCGGCCAGGGTCCCTCGTCGAACGCGCGCCGGGCGGCGGTGATCGCGGCCTCGGTGTCGGTGCGGGTGGCCTCCGAGACCGTGGCGACGAGAGTGCCGTCCGCCGGGCAGCGGATCTCCCGGAGGCCGCCGGCCACCGCGTCGCGCCATTCACCGTCCACGTACAGATCTGCCACGGCCGCGCCCTTCGAGCCCGAACTTCGCGTTGCGTATTGCGCATTGGATTGCTTGTGGTGGAACACCCTGGCCGAACAGGCTGACGAACGTCAAGGGGTCCGCGTATCCCGATTCGGCCGCGGAAAGAGCGCGCCGCCGCACGGCCGCACGGCGGCGCCCGGCGGCTACCCGGCCTGCTGCTTCTGGGCGTCGCGAAGCCGGTAGTACGCGGCCTTCGACGGCGCGAGCGGCTCCTTGCCGAGGATCAGGTCGGCCGCCTTCTCGGCGATCATCATCACCGGGGCGTAGATGTTGCCGTTGGTGACGTACGGCATCACCGAGGCGTCCACCACCCGCAGTCCGTCCACGCCGTGCACCCGCATGCTCGTCGGGTCGACGACGGACATCTCGTCGGTGCCCATCTTGCAGGTGCAGGACGGATGCAGCGCAGTCTCGCCGTCCTCGGCGACCCAGGCGAGGATCTCCTCGTCGGTCGCCACGGACGGGCCGGGTGAGATCTCGCCGTCGTTGTAGGGGGCGAGGGCGGGCTGGTCGAGGAGGTGGCGGGCGACCCGGACCGCCTCGACCCACTCGCGGCGGTCCTGCTCCGTGGAGAGGTAGTTGAAGCGCAGGGCCGGGTGTTCGCGCGGGTCCCTGCTCCTGATCTTCACCGAGCCGCGGGCGTCGGAGTACATGGGTCCGACATGGACCTGGTAGCCGTGGCCGCCGGCCGGCACCGAGCCGTCGTAGCGGACCGCGATGGGCAGGAAGTGGAACATCAGGTTGGGGTAGTCCACGTCGTCGTTGCTGCGGCAGAAGCCGCCGGCCTCGAAGTGGTTGGTCGCGGCCGGCCCCTTGCGGAAGAGCCACTGCAGGCCGATGAGGGGGGCGCGCCACTTCGCCAGGTACGGCTGGACGGAGACGGGCTGCTTGCAGGCGTACTGGATGTACACCTCCAGGTGGTCCTGGAGGTTCTCGCCGACGCCCGGCAGGTCGTGCACGACGTCGATGCCGAGGGCGCGCAGCTCCCGCGCGTCGCCGATGCCGGAGAGCTGGAGCAGCTGCGGGGAGTTGATCGCGCCGCCGCACAGGACCACCTCCTTGGCGTGGACCTGCTGGAGGGCGCCCCTGCCGCGCCGGTACTCGACGCCGACGGCCTTCTTGCCCTCGAAGAGGACGCGGGTGACCAGGGCGCGTGTTTTCACGGTGAGGTTGGGGCGCTTCCTGGCGGGCTTGAGGTACGCCTTGGACGCCGACAGGCGCCGGCCGCGGTGGACGTTGCGGTCGAACTTGGCGAAGCCCTCCTGCCGGTAGCCGTTGACATCGTCGGTGGGCGCGTACCCCGCCTCCTCGGTCGCCTCGAGGAAGGCGGTGAAGAGCGGGTTGGTGGCCGGACCGCGCTCCAGCACCAGGGGGCCGTCGTGGCCGCGGAACTCGTCGTCCGGGTCGGCGGCCAGGCAGTTCTCCATCCGGCGGAAGTACGGCAGGCAGTGGGCGTAGTCCCAGGTCTCCATGCCGGGGTCGGCGGCCCAGCGCTCGTAGTCCATGGGGTTGCCGCGCTGGAAGATCATGCCGTTGATGCTGCTGGAGCCGCCCAGCACCTTGCCGCGGGCGTGGTAGATCCGGCGGCCGCCCATGTGGGGCTCGGGCTCGGACTCGTACTTCCAGTCGTAGAAGCGACTGCCGATGGGGTAGGTCAGCGCGGCGGGCATGTGGATGAACACGTCCCACGGGTAGTCGGGGCGGCCCGCCTCGAGGACGAGCACCCGGTTGCCGGGGTCGGCCGAGAGCCGGTTGGCCAGCGCGCTGCCGGCCGAGCCGCCGCCGACGATGACGAAGTCGTACTGCAAGGGAGCCATGGTGCCTCGTCTCGCTCGCGCCGTCGATGTGCGCGGCATGCTAGTACGGGTAGCGCTATACGCACTAGGTTGCGAACAACGCAACTTGTAAGATCTTTGTTCACATCGCGTTACTTGGAGCGTGTTGTTTACTGCGCGTATAGTTTCGCCATGAGCAACTACAGTCCGGATACCGAAACGAACGGCTCATCTTCTGGCGGCGTGCAGTCCGTGGACCGCGCCATCAGCGTCCTGGAGATCCTGGCTCAGCGTGGCGAGGCGGGCGTGAGCGAGGTGGCCGCCGAGATCGATGTTCACAAGTCGACCGCGTTCCGTCTGCTCGGCGCCCTGGAGGCGCGCGGCCTGGTGGAGCAGGCGGGCGAGCGCGGCAAGTACGCGCTCGGCTTCGGCATCGTACGCCTGGCGGGGGCCGTCACGGGCCGTATCGACGTCACCCAGCAGGGCCGGCAGGTGTGTGAGCGGCTGGCCGAGGAGATCGGCGAGACGGTCAACCTCGCGGTGATGCAGGAGCACTACGCGATCAACCTGTACCAGGTGCGCGGTACGGCCGCGGTCAGCGCGCACAACTGGGTCGGTCAGCTCACCCCGCTGCACGCCACCTCCAGCGGCAAGATCATGCTGGCCCACCTGCCCGCCAAGGAGCGGGCCGCGCTGGTCTCGGACGCCGGACTGAAGAAGGTGACCCCGCACACCATCTCCTCGAAGGCGAAGCTGGAGAAGAACCTCGCCGACGCCCGGGAACGCGGTTACGCCTGGACGCTGGAGGAGCTGGAGATCGGGCTGCACGCCATGGCCGCACCGATCCGGGACCGTGAAGGCCGGGTCATCGCGTCCATCAGCGCCTCCGGGCCGTCCTACCGGTTCACCGAGGAGCGGATGCACGAGCTGGCTCCGGTGCTGGTCAAGGGCGCGGAGGAGATCAGCCACCGCATGGGGTACCTGGGCTGAACGCCCGCGGGACGACCGCCGCAGGACGACCGCCGAAGGGCCCGCGTTCAGCTCCTCGCGCGGGCCGCGGACGTCACCGCGGCGCCGTGCCGAGCCGCTCGTGCACCCAGTCGTGGAACGCGCCGATGTGGTGCTCGCTGGGGACCAGCACACCTCCCTTGGCGTACAGCCGTGAACCCATCCCGGGCTGGGTCCGTTCGCAGGCCTCGAAGTCCTGGCGGTTCACCCGGTCGAAGAGCTCCACCGACCGGCTGACGTCCTTGCCGCTCGCCACCACGTGCGGGAGATAGAGCCAGTCGCACTCCACGACCGTCCGGTCGACGGCGACCGGGTACATCCGGTGGAAGATCACGTGGTCCGGCACCAGGTTGATGAACACCTGCGGTTTGACGGTGATCGCGTAGTAGCGCCGGTCCTGGTCCTCGGAGACGCCGGGGATGCGGTCCAGTCCCTCGGAGCCGTCCACGGTGAACCCCTGGACGTCCGTGCCGAACTCGGCGCCGTGGCCGACGTAGTACTGCGCCGCGTAGCCGTCGGCGAACTCGGGCAGCACCTCGGTGAGTTCGGGGTGGATGGTGGCGCAGTGGTAGCACTCCATGAAGTTCTCGATGATGAGCTTCCAGTTGGCCCGCACGTCGTAGACGATCCGCCGGCCCACCGACAGGTTGTCGATGTCGTAGCGCTCGATCGACGCGACGTCACCGAGGCGCTCGACGACGGCCCCGATCACGTCCTCCTCGAAGGCGGGCGGATCCTCCGCGAGGCACACCCACACGTAGCCGAGCCATTCCCGCACCGCCACCGGGGCCAGGCCGTACTCGGTGCGGCCGACGTCGGGCATCTTGGTGAGGTTGGGGGCGGCGACCAGCTTGCCGTCCAGGTCGTAGGTCCAGGCGTGGTAGGGGCACTGGAAGGCACGCCTGACCTCGCCGGTCTCCTCGGTGCAGAGTCTGGCCCCGCGGTGCCGGCAGACGTTGAAGTACGCGCGGATCGACCGGTCCCGGGCGCGGGTGACGAGGATGGACTCGCGGCCCACGTCGACGGTGCGGAAGGCGCCGGGCTTCGGCAGGTCGGCGGCGCGGGCGACGCAGAACCACATCGCCTCGAAGATGCGCTCCTGCTCCTGGGCGAAGATCCCGGGATCCGTGTAGGCGGAACCGGGGAGGGTGGCGATCAGGCTGTCCGGCAGGCTGGTCGAGGTCACGGTGCACTCCTCGGAGAACGTCGCGGATCGATGGGGTGGCGCGGTCGCCGGGTCAGGACGCGGCGGTGCCGAACTGCTTGCGGGCGCGGGTGAAGAGTCGCGGCTGGTTCATGCCGAGCACGGCGACCGGGCGGCCCGCCCGCCGGTAGACGGCGAGGAAGCTGCGGTCGTCGGTGGAGCCCTCCTCCACCGTCACGCTGTCGGCTCCGGCGGCGTGTCCGACGAACTGGATCTTCACGCCGTACTGGTCGGACCAGAAGTACGGGGGCCTGGGCACGCCCGGTTCCGTCGCGCCGTGGGTCAGCAGCGCGGCGACGGCGGCGGCCGGCCGTTCGAGTGCGCCGGTCCAGTGCTCGACCCTGCGGTGGCCGCCGGCGCCCGGGTCGTACCAGTTGGCGCAGTCGCCGACCGCGACCACCCCGGCCAGGCTGGTGCGCCCGTCGGCGCCGCACTTCACGCCGTTGTCGAGGGTGATGCCGGAGCCTTCGAGCCAGTCGACGCAGGGGCGTGCGCCCACTCCGACGACGACGGTGTCGGCGGGCACGCTGCGCCCGTCCTCCAGCAGGACGGACTCCACCCGGTGCTCGCCGCCGAGCCCTTTGACGCCCACCCCGCACAGCAGCCGCACGCCGTGGTCCGCGTGCAGGGCGGAGACGACGGCGCCCATGGCCGGGCCGAGCGGTCCGGCCAGCGCGGTCGGTGCCGCCTCGACCACGGTGACGTCGAGGCCGAGGGCGTACGCGGTGGAGGCGACCTCGGCGCCGACGAAGCCGCCGCCGATCACCACGAGCCGGCCGCCCCGGGCGAGGTCGGCCCGCAGGGCGCGGGCGTCGTCGAGGGTACGCAGCGCATGGACCCCGGCGAGGCCGTCGGTGCCCGGCAGGGTGCGGGCGCTCGCTCCGGTCGCGACGACCACGCCGTCGGCGCGGACCTCCCGGCCGTCGGCGAGCCCGATCGTCCGGGTGGTGCGGTCGAGTCCGGTGGCGCGGGCCCCGAGCAGCCACTCGGCGTGCAGTTCCTCGTCGTCCCGCTCCAGCGCCAGGTCCGCCTCGCCGACGGTGCCGGCCAGGAACTCCTTGGACAACGGCGGCCGGTCGTAAGGGCGGTGGGGTTCGTCGCCGATCATGACCAGCCGGCCGTCGTACCCCCGCTGCCGCAGCGAGCGCGCGGCCGACAGTCCGGCCAGCGAGGCGCCGACCACGGCCACGGTCCTCACGCGGCTCCTCCGGCCAGGCGGGCGCTGACGCAGGGCGGCAGGTTGGGCGCGTCGGTGGACAGCCGGACGTGGATCATTCCGTCCTCGACCACGATCTGGTGGGTGCGGACCGGGAGTTTGGCCGGGGGCGCGTCCACGGCACCGGTGCGCAGGTCGAACGTCGAGGCGTGCAGGGGGCATTCCACCTCGCAGCCCTCCAGCCAGCCGTCGGCGAGCGAGGCGTCCTGGTGGGTGCAGGTGTCGTCGATGGCGAAGAGCTCGCCGTCGTCGGTGTGGAACACCGACACGGGCGGGTCGATGTCGAGCCGGTGGGCCTCGCCTCGCGGCAGATCCTCGAGACGGCACGCGGGAATCATCATGACACCTCGGTGCGTATAGCGAAACGGATTGCGATGAGCGCAACGCCAGTGTGGGGGCGGCCCGGAAGCGTTGTCAAGGAGTTCACGCGCCGGTCCCTGCGGGCCGCCAGGACGTTCCCCAGGGTATGCGGAAGTGCCCGAAAACCGGTGCTGAGCTGGGCAGACGAGGGCACCTCGGATACGGCGACGGCCCCGCCCGGTGCCGTCCGAGGGGACCGTCGCCGGGGCAGGGCCGTGGTGTGACGGGAGCGGTCAGCCGGCGCCGTCCGTCACAGGAGGACCACCGAGCGCAGGACGTCACCGTGGCGCATGCGCGCGAAGGCCTTCTCCACCTCGTCCAGGGCGATGGTCTCGGTGACGAAGGCGTCCAGATCGAGACGGCCCTGGAGATGGAGGTCGATGAGCATCGGGAAGTCACGGGAGGGCAGGCAGTCCCCGTACCAGGACGACTTCAGCGCGCCACCCCGGCCGAAGACGTCCAGCAGGGGCAGCTCCAGCTTCATCTCCGGGGTGGGCACACCGACGAGCACCACGGTTCCGGCGAGGTCGCGGGCGTAGAAGGCCTGCCGATAGGTCTCCGGTCGGCCCACCGCCTCGATCACGACGTCCGCGCCGAAGCCGCCGGTCAGTTCGCGCACCGCCGCGACCGCGTCGGCCTCCTTGGAGTTGACCGTGTGGGTCGCGCCGAGTCCCCGCGCCGTCTCCAGCTTGCGGTCGTCGACGTCCACCGCGATCACCCTCGCCGCGCCGGCCAGGTGCGAGCCGAGCACCGCTGCCGCGCCCACTCCGCCGCAGCCGATCACCGCGACGCTGTCCCCGCGTCCGACGCGGCCGGTGTTGAGGGCGGCGCCGATGCCCGCCATCACCCCGCAGCCCAGCAGCCCGGCGACCGCCGGGGAGGCGGCGCGGTCGACCTTGGTGCACTGTCCGGCCGCCACCAGCGTCTTCTCGGCGAAGGCACCGATGCCGAGGGCGGGCGCCAGTTCGGTGCCGTCGGCGAGCGTCATCTTCTGCTTCGCGTTGTGGGTGTCGAAGCAGTACCACGGCCGCCCGCGCAGACAGGCCCGGCACTGGCCGCACACCGCGCGCCAGTTGAGGATGACGAAGTCACCGGGCGCGACGTCGGTGACGCCGTCGCCGACCGCCTCCACGACCCCCGCGGCCTCGTGTCCCAGCAGGAACGGGAAGTCGTCGCCGATTCCGCCCTCGCGGTAGTGCAGATCGGTATGACAGACGCCGCACGCCTCGACCCTGACCAGCGCCTCCCCCGGGCCGGGGTCGGGCACGACGACGGTCTCCAGGCTGACAGGGGCGCCCTTGCCCCGCGCGACGACACCACGGACCTGCTGGGACATGGCCACTCCTCGGCTCACAGAGCTGGCGGGACGCCACCGGACGCATGTTGCCTATCACGGCACACATCTCGCGATTTGCAACACAGCATCGCGGAGCCCGAGGCGCCGGTCAAGAATCCGTCGCGACACCCGGACCCGAGAACGACTGCCGCCGGGTCACCGGCCCGGCCGTGGTGGCCGGGCCGGTGACCCGGCGGCAGTCGTGCCGGGCGTTCGCCGGGCGGTCAGTCCTCGTCCGGGGCGCGGACCACCACCAGGAACGCGTCCGTCTTCAGGTCCATCACCACCGTCGCCGGTTCGCCCTCGGCCCGGCGCTTCGCCGCGTACTCCTCGGCCGGC
Source organism: Streptomyces sp. NPDC006655 (assembly GCF_040703965.1). NCBI lineage: Bacteria > Bacillati > Actinomycetota > Actinomycetes > Kitasatosporales > Streptomycetaceae > Streptomyces > Streptomyces sp. NPDC006655. The sequence goes on from NZ_JBEYJU010000057.1 coordinate 49,405, forward strand.
CACGAACCCCGGGGAGACCCCGCGGGAAATCGCTCCAAAACCATCGCGCCCATGACGGCCCGTCACCTCCTGAGTCGTTGTCCGCCGTACCGTTCGGCTGCCCCGCATCAACGCGGACATGCCCGAAAACGCCGGACACCGTTCACCGCCGCGCCGACACACCCGCCGGAGCGGGCCGTCTGCCGCGCGCATCGCCCCAGAGCTGCGCATCCCCAGAGGTACACATAAGGAAGAAATAAGAGCAGAATGCTCCTAAGCGGCGCATACCGCGCGCACCGGGCGCGGTCAGGCCTGCAAGTCAAAGGAGACGAGTCATGGCCAACGTCTCGCACGGCAGAAGTGACATAACCAGCCACCCCGATGTCTCCGAAATGCGGGAACGCTACGCCCGCATGCTCGGCGGTCGTGATGTGGCGCTCGTGGACGGACCGGTGTTCCTGCTCGGTCTGTACTGCGCGGCGTCCCCGTGGATAGTCCACTACGCGGCCAGTCAGCCCGCGCTCATGACCCACAACCTGATCATGGGCATAGCGATCGGCCTGCTGGCCCTCGGCTTCACCCGGGCCCCGGAACGCATGTACGGCCTCAGTTGGGCCATGTGCGCCATGGGCGTCTGGATGATCATCGCGCCCTGGATCGTCGGCAGCGGCCCGGACACGGGCGTCATCATCAACAACATCGTCATCGGCGGGCTCGCCCTCTGCCTCGGACTGCTGTGCGCCATGACGACGGCCAGGCGAACGCCCATGACCTAGGCCCTGAGCACACCGAGCGCCTCCCCCCGAAGGGAGGACACGGGGCCGGCCCGGCGCTTCGGACCGGCCCCGTCACCCGGCTATGCGGGTGACGTACCCACGGTGTCCGCCCGGTCCGTCGTGGCGAAGGAGATCCACACGTCCGGCGGCAGCTCCGGGCGCCCCGGCACCGGGCGGCGTTCCTCCGTCCAGGCGTCGCCCGCGGCCTCGGCCGCGACCCGCCGCCAGAAGGCGACCGCGCCGGGGTTCTCGTACTGGAACGCGATCTCCCAGCGGCCCGGGTGCCGGGCGAGGACCTCCCGGACGGCACGCGACCCGATACCCGACCGGCGCACGCCGCGCGCCACGAAGAAGCTGTTGAGCACCCGCAGAAGCGCGTCGGCTCCCCGGACGAACGCGAAGCCGACGGGGTGGCCGTCCAGGACGAACAGGTAGGGCGCCCAGCCGGGCGCGGTGAAGGCGTCCTCGACGCGCTCGCTGCGGAAGGTGCCGTCGGGACGGGGCAGGATCCCGCGGAACTCGGACAGGTCGTGGCGGAACATCAGCCACAGCCGCTCGACGACGGGGCGGTCCTCGGTGCGGGCGTCGCGGACGACGAGGTCCGCCCTCTCGGTGTTCTCGGTGTTCTCGGTGTCAGACATGAAAAAAGCCTCACCCGGCGGGAGTTGCTACCGCAGGGCGAGGCTGACGTCGTACGACGGAGACTACACCACGGCCGGTTCCTCGGGTGTCAGGTACTCCTCGCTCACCTCCCGCGGGCCGAAGGGCCACACCTTCTCGAAGCGCGCCCACAGCACGAACGCCACACAGCCGAGGGCGAGCCAGGCCAGGGACCACTCGATGGGGTGGCGGCCCGGGGAGTTCTTGTCGGCGTAGCCGTAGATCACGCACCAGCCGGCGAAGGCGACGACGCCGGGCACGGGATAGAGCCACATGCGGTACGGCCGCTTCAGGGCCGGCTGCCTGCGGCGCAGTACCGAGAGCGCCACGATCTGCGCCAGCGCCTGGACGATCACCATCACCGTGGTGAGCAGCTGGATGAGCGTGGCGAGGTCGGTGTGGCGGCCGATCAGGAAGCCGATCGCGGTGATCACGCCCATGGTCGCGAGGCCCAGCGTCGGGAAGCGGTGCCTGGGGTGCAGCTTCTCGTACGGCCGGAAGAAGACGCGGTCGCGGGCCGCGTCGTAGGGCACCCGGGAGCCGCCGAGCAGGCCGGTGAAGACCGAGGCGAAGGCCGTGACCAGGATCAGCACGGTCACGGTGTCGGCGGCCCCCTTGCCCCAGGTCTTCTCCAGGACCGCCGAGGCCACGGAGGTCGACGCGATGTCGGCCGGGTTCGTCATGCGGCGCCAGTCGATGACGCCGAGGGTGCCGATCTGGAGCAGCAGGTAGATCGCCATGATGCCGAGGATCGAGAGGAGGATGGAGCGCGGCAGGACCCGGCCGGGGTCCTTGATCTCGGCGCCCATGTAGGCGGTGGTGTTGTAGCCCAGGTAGTCGTAGATGCCGATGGTCAGGCCCGCGGCGAAGCCGAGCCAGAAGTGGTCGCTCGTCAGGTCGAAGGCGCCTGCCGGGTAGGTGAAGGCCAGGTGCGGGCTGAAATCGGAGGCCGCGGCGACGATCACCAGCAGCACCGAGGCGATCATCACCGTCCACATCACGGCCGTGATCCGGGCGATGTGCTCGATGCCCCGCCAGAGCAGGAGCACCACCAGGGCGATGACACCGAGCCCGATCAGGTCGCCGGAGGTCTGGCCCAGGCCGGGGGCGAGGTACCCCAGGTACTGGACGAAGCCGACCACGCCGGTGGACATGATCAGCGGGATGAAGAGCATCGCCGTCCACACGAACAGGAACGGCATGAGACGTCCGGTGCGGTACTGGAAGGCCTGGCGCAGATAGACGTAGCTGCCGCCGGAGCCGGGCATCGCGGCGCCCAGCTCGGCCCAGACCAGGCCGTCGCAGAGCGCGAGCAGCGCGCCGGCGACGAAGCCGATCACGGCCTGCGGGCCGCCGAACGCGGCGACCATCAGCGGGATGGTCACGAACGGGCCGATGCCGCACATCTGGCTCATGTTGATGGCGGTGGCCTGGAACAGGCCCACGCGGCGCACGAAGCCGCCTTCGGGTGGTGCGCTCGGGAGGTCGTCGGGACGGGCGGGACGGCCGGGACTACCGGACATGGCGGGGCTCCTGACACGAGGAGGAGGGAACGTCGGCCGAGGAGGCGGGATGGCCGATAAAGTTAAGGAGCCTTACTAGATGCGTCAAGTATGTGCCGGGAATCGGTGAGAATGATGCGATGGCCGTCCGTGACGTCGTAGAGCAGCAGGACCAGCCCTGGAGCCGGCAGCGACTGCGCAGCACCAACGAGCGGCTGCTGCTGGCCCGGCTGCGCACGCTCGGGTCCGCCTCCCGCGCCCAACTCGCCCGCGAGACCGGCCTGTCGAAGCCGACCGTGTCCAGCGCGCTGGCCGCCCTCGCGGCGGCGGGCCTGGTCCGGGAGGTCGGCACCCACGCCCCGGAGCGGGGCCGCACCGCCGTGCTGTACGCGCCCGACCCGGCGGCGGGGCACGTCCTCGGCGTAGACGTGGGCCGGGGCTGGCTGCGGGTGGCGGTCGCCGACCTCGACGGCACCCTGGTCGCCCGCTCGGACGTGCGCAACCGGGCCCGCGGCTCGGCCGCCATGGCCGACCTGCTGGTCACCGCGGCACGACGGGCCGTGGCCGACTCGGGGGTCGACCCGGCCGAGGTGGTGCACGGGGTGGTGGGCACCCCGGGCGTGTACGACGAGCGGCAGCGGCGGGTGCGGTACGCGATGCATCTGCCCGGGTGGGGCCGCGTGGGGCTGTTCGACCGGATGCGCGAGGAGCTGGGCGTCCCGCTGGAGGTGCACAACGACGCCAACCTGGCGGCGCTCGGCGAGTACACGTACGGCGTCGGGGCGGGCAGCCGGCTGTTCGCGTACATCATGATCGGCACCGGTCTGGGCATGGGGGTGGTCAGCGAGGGACGGCTGTTCACCGGGGCGCACGGGCTCGCCGGGGAGATAGGGTTCCTGCCCTGGCCCGGCCGGCCCGAGCCGGAGCGGCTGGAGGACGCGGTGTCGGGGGAGGCCGTGGTCGGCGCGGCGCGGCGGTTCGGGATGAGCGGGCAGCTCACCGCGAAGTCCGTGTTCGAGGCGGCGCGGCAGGGCGACCCGGCCGCCGTGCGGGCGGTACGGCTCGAAGGCGAGCGGATCGCGCACACGGTGGCGGCGGCCGCGGCCGTGCTCGATCCCGATCTGGTGGTGCTGGGCGGCGGCGTCGGACACAGCGTCGACCTGCTGCTGCGTCCGGTGCGCGAGCACCTGCGCGCGCTCACCCCGCTGCGCCCGAAGCTCGCGCCCGGCCGGCTCGGCGAGGACGCGGTGCTGCTCGGGGCCGTGGCCACCGCGCTGGGCACCGCCCGTGACCTGGTCTTCGAGCGCCGGTCGGCGGCGTCCTGAATCCGACGGCGGCAACGCGCGCGGTGGCGCCGATGATTGACACCCCCTCCTCGGGACCTTAGCTTGAGCCGGGTTAGTAAAGTTTCCTAACTTTACGAGCCTGGAGACCGCCGTGTTCCCTCGCCCCGCCCCCGGACACCGCCTCGCCACCCATCGCCTCGCCACCGCCGCCGTGGCCCTGGGTCTGCTCTGCTCACTCAACACGAGCGCGTGGGCCGGCGCCAGGAACCCGGCCGGTGCCACCGCCCACTCCCCCACGTACGGCCACCCGCGGATCACCCGGGTGCCGTCCGCCGCCGGGTCCGAGACCCCGCTGTCCGGCTACGCGATCCGGTCGACGGCCGACGTGGGCGACTCCGCGGCGGCGGTCTCCTCCCCCGGCTACCCGGCGACGGGCTGGTACCCGGCGGGCCCGCGCTCCACGGTCCTGGCCGCGCTGCTCGCCGACGGCGTCTACGACGACCCGTTCGTCTCCACCCGTCTCCAGAAGATCCCCAAGGCGCCCTTCCAGGTCCCCTGGTGGTTCCGGAGCGACTTCACGGTGACGGACCCCTCGCGCCGCACCTACCTGGACTTCAGCGGAGTGATCTCGGCGGCCGACGTGTACGTCAACGGCCACCGGGTCGCCACGACCGACGAGGTCACCGGTGCCTACACCCGCCACGAACTGGACGTCACCTCCCTGGTGACGGCGGGCACGAACACGGTCGCCTTCCGCGTCCAGCCCAACGACCCGAACAAGAACCTCACCATGGGCTGGCTCGACTGGCTCCAGCCGCCGCCCGACCAGAACATGGGCATCGTCCGTGACGTGCTGGTCCGGCGCGGCGGCCCGGTCGCGCTGCGGGACGCCCACGTGGTGACGAAACTTGCGGTGCCGTCCCTCGCGACGGCCGACCTGACGGTACAGGCGCAGGCCCGCAACGACTCCGCCGCACCGGTCACCGCCGAGCTCTCCGGCACGGTCGCCGGTGTGGCCCTCACCAGGTCGGTCACGCTCGCCGCGCACGAGACCAGGACCGTCACCTTCACCCCCGCGGACACCCCGGAACTGCACCTGGCCTCCCCCAAGGTGTGGTGGCCCGCGGGGATGGGCGGCCAGCCGCTGTACGCCCTCGCTCTCACCGCCTCGGTCGCCGGCACGGTCTCGGACAGCACCCACGAGACCTTCGGCATCCGGGACGTGCGGGCCCCGCTGAACCCCGACGGCGCCCGCCAGTACTCGATCAACGGCCGCCGGCTGCTGATCAAGGGCGGCGGCTGGTCACCGGACGAGTTCCTGCGCTGGGACGACACCTACACCGAGGACCGCCTCAGGTACGCCCTCGACCTGGGCCTCAACGCCATCCGGCTGGAGGGCCACATCGAACCCGACGAGTTCTTCGACCTCGCCGACCGCCTCGGCGTCCTCACCCTGCCCGGCTGGGAGTGCTGCGACAAGTGGGAGGGGCAGACCAACCCCGGCGAGAGCGGCGAGAAGTGGACCGCCGCCGACTACCAGGTCGCCCAGGCCTCGATGGCCGCCGAGGCCGCCCGGCTGCGTGACCACCCGAGCGTGATCTCCTTCCTGATCGGCAGCGACGCCGCGCCCGACGCGAAGATCGAGAAGAACTATCTGGACGCCTTGGCCGCCGCCGACTGGCCCGTCCCGGTGGTCCCCGCCGCCTCCGCCAAATCCGCACCGCAGCTGGGCGGTTCGGGCATGAAGATGACCGGCCCCTACGACTGGGTCCCGCCGTCCTACTGGTACGCCAAGCGGGAGGGCGGCGCCACCGGCTTCAACTCCGAGACCAGCGCCGGTCCGGACATCCCGACCCTGGACACGCTGCGCCGCATGATGACCCCGGCCGAACTCGACACCCTCTGGAAGAACCCGGACGCCAAGCAGTACCACCGCTCGCCGTCCGCGACCTTCGGCACCCTCAAGGTCTACGACACGGCCCTCACCGGCCGTTACGGCGCCCCGAAGAGCCTCGCCGACTACGTGCGCAAGGCCCAGCTAGCCCAGTACGAGAACGTCCGCGCCCAGTACGAGGCCTACGAGCGCAACCAGACCGACGCCTCCAAGCCGTCGACCGGCGTGATCTACTGGATGTTCAACAGCGGCTGGACGTCCCTGCACTGGCAGCTGATGGACCGTTACCTCGACCAGGGCGGCGCCTACTTCGGTGCGAAGAAGGCCAACGAACCCCTGCACGTGCAGTACTCCTACGACGACCGCTCGGTGGTCGTGGTGAACAACCGGCACGCGTCGGCGTCGGGCCTCACCGCACGGGCGACCCTGTTCGATCCGGACGGGACCCAGAGGTACGACCGGACCGTCACCGGTGTCACGGTCCAGGGCGACGGCGCGCACAGCACCGCGCTCACCCTGCCGGCGTCGGTGAGCGGACGGTCCGCCACCTATCTGGCACGGCTGGTCCTCACGGACGCCGACGGCAAGGAGGTCAGCCGCAACGTCTACTGGCTCTCCACCAAGCCCGACACCCTCGACTGGGCGAAGACCGACTGGTGGCACACGCCGACGACCGGTGACGCCGACCTGACCGGACTGTCCTCGATGCCCCAGGTGCCGGTCACGGCGACGGCGTCGACGACCGAGGCGGACGGCACGTCCACCACCACGGTCACGATCCGCGACGCGGGCACGGGCAGCACCCCGTCCCTGCTGACGGACGTCCATCTGGTCGACGCGAACGGCAAGCCCGTGCTGCCGGTCCGGTGGTCGGACAACGAGGTCAGCCTGTGGCCGGGCGAGACGGCGACCCTGACGGCCACCTACCGGACCGCCGATCTGCACGGCTCGGCCCCCCAGGTGCGGGTCTCCGGTTGGAACGCGGTGGAGCGGACGGTTCCGGCGGGCGCGCCGGAACCGTCCCCCTCGCTCAGCTCACGGTGAGCGCGGTGTCGTCGACGACGAAGGACGTCTGGAGGGTCGAGCCCTCGACACCGGTGAACTTGATGGTGGCCGTGGTGCCGGCCAGGGAGGAGACGTCGAAGCTCTTGAGGACGTATCCGGAGGCCGCGTCGAGGTTGGAGTACGTGGCCAGGGTGGTCGATCCGGCCGTGACGGTCAGCTTGTCGTAGGCCGTGCTCGTGGTGGTCTCCGCGGTGTCCACGTGCAGGTAGAAACTGAGCGTCGCGGAGCAGCCGGCCGGAATGGTCACCGACTGGGACAGCGTGTCGGTGTGGGCGGAACCGTAGCCGTCCAGCCAGGCCTTGTAGGAGCCGGTGCGGGCCGCCTCGCTGCTGGAGTTGGTGATGACGCCGCTGCCGGCGGTCCAGGTGGTGTTGCCGGACTCGAAGCCGGGGTTGCCGAGGAGCTGGGCGGAGGTGCAGGTGCCACCACCACCGCCGCCGCCTCCGCCACCGCCGCTGCTGCCGCCGCTCGCGCCGGCGAGCCACGCAGTGGCGTTCAGGGCGAGCGCCGCGTTGGTGGCACCGGAGTCGTTCCAGCCGTCGTACAGCGTGTTGCCGGATTGGCCGGTGCCGTCGTCGATGGGCGAGCTGTCACCCCAGAAGGCGACCCGGCCGCTGCCGAAGGTGCTGGTGAGGAAGAAGGCGCCGGTGTTGCCGGAGTAGCCGCTGCGGTACACCAGGCCCTTGACGTTCGCATTGTCGGAGGGCTTGAGGGTGGCGGTGGTGCCGTCGGCGATCAGGCTCTTGGTGACCGTGCCGAAGGAGCCGTGCAGCACCGGGTCGCCGCTGTC